>JANRBC010000021.1 GCA_030727685.1 Ilumatobacteraceae bacterium | reverse complement strand
AAACAGAGCAGTAACCCAGTTCGTGAGTTGCGTTATGACGACAACAACGCGGGTCTCGGAGTGCGATATCTGCAAGAACTTGGTGTTCGCTATTACATGGCATTTACTGCCGAGGCAATAAGTCAAGCCAACATGCAAGCGGCATTAGTCAAAATTGCTCAAAGTGGCCCATGGGTGATTTACAAAGTTGAAGCGAGTGATTTGGTTGTGCCGATGTCAGTTCAACCGGTGATTGTGACGAGCAAAGTCGGTGACCCAAAAGAACGATGGCTCGAGATCGGTACAAGTTGGTTTCAGCACCCCGAAGATTGGGCGGCGGTGCCAGTTGCCAATGGCCCCGACAGTTGGCAAAAAGTTGAAGCAGTTGTCGACTTAAATCGCCGCCAAGGTGAACCAAGTGATTCGTCACGCAGAGTCGACATTGTTAAGCCGTCAGAGTCGGTAAACAAAGTCGAGTTGTCGCCCGTTCAAGTCAGCAATACGGTGCTTGAAGACGAGGCGATTAGTTTCACTGTGGACAGAGTTGGTGTACCTGTACTTGTGCGAATGAGTTATTTTCCGAATTGGAAAGTCGAAAACGCCGAGGGCCCATTTCGTGTTGCGCCGAACATGATGGTCGTGATTCCGACTAGCAATAATGTTCGGTTGCACTATGGCTATTCACTCATAGATTATTTTGCATTCTTCATGACGTTTCTTGGTGTGGCCACAATGGCGGTGCGCTGGCGTGGTCGTCAAGTTGAACGAAAACGCAAATTGTTGAGCCGCTAGTCTTTACAGTCGTGCCAAATTTAGATGCGGTTGTCAAGGCGTATGACATTCGTGGCACAGTGCCCGATCAACTCGATCCAACTTTGGCGCACGCGCTTGGTGTGGCATTTGCAAAATTTTCAGATGCCAAAACAATTGTTGTTGGTCATGACATGCGTCCGAGTGGCCTGGCTCTAATCGAAGCATTTGAGAATGGTCTTACCGAGCAGGGTGTTGATGTAATAAATCTTGGTCTTGCCAGCACCGACATGCTTTATTTTGCTTCAGGCAAATTGAATGCACCTGGCGCGATGTTTACGGCTTCACATAACCCGGCTCAATACAACGGGATCAAATGCTGTCTGTCGGGCGCCAGATCTATCGGCATTGATAATGGGTTGCTTGAGATGAAGGCGATCGCTCAAGATGTTTTAGACGGCAACGGACCGGCTGCGGCAAAGACTCGTGGCGAAGTCACAAAGAAAAACATGCTCGCCGAATTTGTCGACCATGTCGTGAGTTTTATCGACGTTGACAGCATCTCTAAATTGCGTGTTGTCGCAGACACTGCAAATGGTATGGGTGGGTTGGTTGCACCGGCGGTCTTTGATCGACTGCGAAAGTTCGAAGTTGAAATAATGTACGGTGAGCTCGACGGGACGTTTCCGAATCATCCGGCCGACCCAATTCAGCCTGCCAATCAACGAGACCTGCAAGCACGTGTGGTCGCTGGCGAATTCGATGTTGGTCTCGCATTCGACGGAGATGCCGACCGAGTGTTTTTAGTTGACGAGACGGGCAAAAGCGTTTCTGGCAGCACCACTACTGCACTTTTGGCCTCAGTATTTTTGCGTGAGAATCCGGGTGCGACGATTTTGTATAACTTAATTTGCTCGCGAATCGTGCCCGAGACGATCACGTCGTTAGGCGGTAAAGCGATTCGTACAAAGAACGGCCATAGCTATATGAAGCAAGTGATGGCTCAAACTGGTGCGGTGTTTGCTGGTGAACATTCTGGTCACTACTACTTTGCTGATAATTATCGGGCTGACAGTGGCTTGATCGCGACGATGGTTGTGCTCGGCGAGATGTGTCGTACCGGAAAGTCTTTATCTGAGTTGCGCAAACCATTTGAGAAATATGCAAATAGTGGTGAGATAAACATGCAGGTCGACAATATTCAAGAAGTGATTGAGCGAATAACAAAGCAGTTTGCCAAATTTCCGCAAGATCACCTTGATGGCCTTACTGTTGACTGCGGCACCTGGTGGTTTAATGTTCGGCCTTCAAACACCGAGCCACTACTGCGCTTAAATCTTGAAGCGAAAACACGCGAAGAGTGCGACGAGCACGTGGCTGAGTTGTTGATGTTGATCACGGCTTAACTGCCGCAAGTGTTATCGTGTTAGCCATGTCATCACCTCATTCATCGGTAAATTCGCGATTACTCGAGATTTTGGCTTGCCCGAAAGACAAAGGAAACTTGTTTTATCTTTCAGACGAAGAAATGCTGTACAACCCTCGTCTGCAGATGCGTTACGAAGTTCGCCAAGGTATCCCTGTGATGTTGATTGATGAAGCCACGATCGTCAATCAAGTCGAGCACGAGCGAATAATGGCCAGAGTGGCTCAACTAAGCCTTAAACCGACCTTTTAAAAAATATAAAACAGGAGCATCATGACATCATCAATGGCAGCACGCAAAGATTACCGAGTTGCAGATCTATCGCTTGCGCCATTTGGCAGAAAAGAAATTCACCTAGCCGAACATGAGATGCCAGGTTTGCGCGCCTTGCGCAAAGAGTTTGGTGTGTCTAAGCCACTTAAGGGTGCGCGAATTTCTGGTTCATTACATATGACGATTCAGACCGCTGTTTTGATCGAAACTTTGACTCACTTGGGCGCCGAGGTGCGTTGGGCGAGCTGCAATATTTTTTCAACACAAGATCACGCAGCTGCCGCTGTTGTCGTTGGCCCAAATGGCACGCAAGACAACCCGCAAGGTGTGCCGGTTTATGCATGGAAGGGTGAAACTCTCGAAGAATATTGGTGGGCGACAGACCAGATGATGACTTGGCCAGATGGTGATGGTCCGAACATGATCTTGGACGACGGTGGAGACGCGACGATGTTGTTGCACAAGGGCGTTGAGTACGAAAAGAAAGGCGCAGTTCCTGATCCGACTACGGCTTCGAACCCTGAACTCGCAATCGTTCTAGGTCTTTTGCAACGTGGTTTGAAAACGAGTCCAGACCGTTGGACGAAAATGTCGAAACTTATTAAAGGTGTTACTGAAGAAACGACAACAGGTGTGAAGCGTCTTTACAAGATGGCCCAAGATAACGAACTTTTGTTTCCTGCGATCAACGTAAATGACAGTGTTACGAAGAGCAAATTTGACAACCTTTATGGCTGTCGCCACTCACTGATTGATGCGTTGAATCGCGCCACCGATGTGATGATTGCCGGCAAGATGGCTGTTGTTTGCGGTTATGGCGACGTGGGCAAAGGCTGCGCGCAGAGTTTGCGCGGACAAGGTGCGCGAGTTGTGGTCACCGAGATTGATCCGATTAACGCTTTGCAAGCCGCGATGGAGGGCTACATCGTCGACACGCTCGACAATGTGCTCAAAGTTGCCGACATTTTTGTAACTGCTACTGGCAACGAAGCAATCGTCACGGCTGAACACATGTCGAAAATGAAGCACAATGCGATTGTTTGCAATATCGGACACTTCGACAACGAAATCGATATGGCAGGACTGTCGCGAAGTGGTGCAACACGCGACGAGCTTAAACCTGGCACCGATCTCTGGACATTCAGCGACGGGCACTCTGTGATTGTTCTGGCAGAAGGGCGCTTGGTGAATCTCGGGTGCGCAACTGGACACCCAAGTTTTGTGATGAGTTGCTCGTTCACCAATCAGGTGATCGCACAAATCGAATTGTTCAACAACACCAAAAGTTATCCATTGGGTGTTTACGTATTGCCGAAACATCTCGATGAGAAAGTTGCGTTATTGCATCTCGATTCACTTGGTGCCAAGTTGACAAAACTTTCTGACGAGCAGTCTGAATATCTCGGTGTGCCACCAAGCGGACCATTTAAGGCTGAGCGTTACCGCTATTAATTGCCAGTCGAGGCAAAAAGAAGTGCACAAGTGGGCCGACGCCTAAAGCGAAGGCAAAAGTTGCCACGCCAACTTGGCCACCAAGCAATAAGCCCACAACTAAAACTGTGACTTCAATTGCGGTTCGCCCAATTCGAATTGGTATGCCGCGTTTGGCAAGACCGGTCATCAAACCGTCACGGGGCCCAGGTCCAAGTGCGCTGCCGATATAGAAGCCAGTGCCGATCGCAACGATGACAATGCCGATCGCGGCCATTATTACGCGAACAAAAATATTTTCTGGCTCAGGGATGATTGCAAGTGCCAAATCTGCGACCAGGCCGATTACGAGTGCGTTGAGAATCGTGCCGAGCCCAGGCTTTTGTTTGAGTGGTATCCAGAGCAAAAGCAAAATGAAGCCGGTCATCACGATGATCTTGCCCACCGAAATCTCGGTTTGCTTGGCGACACCCTGGTGAAAAACATCCCAAGGGGGTGCGCCAATGTTTGCATTCATTTGCAAAGAGATGCCGATTGCAAATAGTGCCAAACCAAACACGCATCGAACAAGACGCTGAGCGAGTCTGTCGCGAAACTTAAGTTGTTGTTCGTGCACGTATTCACACTAGCCACGTCGCTTAGTTTTGGTACACACGTTTGCGAAAATGATCAAGTCGATGGATGCTCTTGGGCTCAAGATAGAAATGATTCTTGCCTATTTGATTGGTTCAACTTGTCCATCTTGTGGTCGCTCTAGCGCATCGATCTGTAATTCATGCACCAAGAAAATCACTGATGCTTATTTCAGAAATCAGTACAAGAATCAGCCCGAATATCACGGGACTGTGCTCGTTGCTTTTGAGTACAACTCAGCAATTCGAAAGATGATTTTAAATTTCAAATATCGCAATCAAAGGTCAAGTCTGCGATTTATTGGTGACGCACTTGTGCAACGGGTGAGAGTCGAGCAAAGTCGAACACTGCAGAAAATTGATCTGGTTACCTGGGCGCCGACAACCAGTAAACGCATAGTTGAGCGGGGCTATGACCACGCTGAGTTGATTGCGAAATATGTCGCCAAACAACTATCTGTGCCTTGCCGAAAAGTATTAGTTCGGTTATCTGATCGTCCACAAACTGGAAAGTCGCGCAATGCGCGGCTAGTTGGCCCAACTTTTTTGGCACGAAATTTAAAGGCTGAACACTTATTGCTGGTCGACGATGTAGTGACAACGGGAGCAACTCTAAACAGCGCATCTCATGCGCTTTATCAAGCAGGGGCTGGTCTGGTTACTTGCATGGCTGTAGCATCAACTGTCTTATGGCAATCCTCGACCGAGTCTTACGCGCCGGAGAAGGCAAGAAAGTAAAGGCTCTTGCTGCCATATTGCCCGAGATAAATGCATTGTCGAGCGAATACGCGGCATTAAACGATGCCGCATTACGAGGTAAAACCGCGGAGTTCAAGTCGCGAATTGAGCGTGGTGAAACCCTAGAAGATCTTTTGATCGAGGCCTTTGCGGTTGTACGTGAGGCAGCTACTCGTGTTATTGGCCAGCGTCATTACGACGTGCAGTTGATGGGTGGTGCAGCACTGCATGCAGGCTGGGTCGCCGAAATGAAAACAGGTGAAGGCAAGACACTTGTTTCTACACTGCCGGCGTATCTGAACGCACTTTCGGGCAAAGGCGTGCATCAAATTACAACTAACGACTATTTGGCTCAGCGTGACGCCGAATGGATGGGGCAAATTCACAGATGGTTGGGTTTGTCAGTAGGTCTGGTTGTGCCTGGTCGGCGAGTGAGCGCACCTGAAAAGCGAGCTGATTATGCAAGCGACATAACTTACGGCACAAACAACGAGTTTGGTTTTGATTATTTGCGCGACAATATGGCCACGACCTTAGAAGACAAAGTTCAGCGGGGCTTCAATTTTGCGATCGTCGACGAAGTTGACTCAATTTTGATCGATGAGGCACGAACACCGCTCATTATCTCAGGTCGAGTCGCTGACGCTGCGAAACTTTATTATCAGTTTGCGGCGATCGTTCGCACGCTTGTTCGCGATGTCGACTACGACGTTGAAGAGGCAAAGCGAATTGTTGTGCCGACAGAATCTGGCATCGAAAAAGTTGAGAAGCAATTAGGTATCGAGAATCTTTATGACGAGGTGCAACAAAATCTCGTTCACCAACTACAGGTGGCTCTCAAGGCAGCCGTCTTGTATCAGCGCGACAAGGACTACATCATTCAAGAAGGTGAAGTAAAAATCGTTGACGAATTTACTGGTCGTATTCTTGATGGCCGCCGCTGGAGCGAAGGTATTCACCAAGCTGTTGAAGCCAAAGAAGGCGTCAGCATCAAAGAAGAAAACCAAACTTTGGCAACAATCACATTGCAGAACTATTTCAGAATGTACGAAAAACTCTCTGGCATGACGGGTACGGCGCAAACTGAGGCTGCAGAATTAATGAATACATACAGTTTGCAAGTTGTGCCGATTCCGACAAATCGTGAGATGGTGCGCCTTGATCAAGCCGACCAGATCTACAAAACCGAAGCAGCAAAATTTGATGCTGTAGTTCGTGACATCGAAGAAAAGCACGCTAAGGGGCAACCAGTTTTGGTCGGCACGGTAAGTGTCGAAAAGAGCGAGCAACTGTCGAAAAAACTGCAGCAACGTGGTATTCGACACGAAGTATTGAATGCAAAGCAACACACTCGTGAAGCAATGGTTGTAACTCAAGCCGGTCGTCTGGGTGCAATCACGGTTGCAACAAATATGGCTGGTCGTGGTGTTGACATTTTGCTGGGTGGAAACCCTGAAGGTCTCGCACGCCAAGATGTGCTCAAAGAGGGTTTTGATCCGATGACGCTTCTCGATGAGTTTGCTTTGCCAACACCGCTTGATTCGATGCCACCGGATTTTTTGACTGCTCGCGACAAAGCCCAAAAGCGTTATCGCGAGCAACTTGCCAAACATGCTGAGAGTTGCAAAGCCGAAGGCGACAAGATTCGCCAACTTGGTGGTCTTTATGTTTTAGGCACCGAGCGCCACGAAAGTCGACGAATCGATAATCAGTTGCGTGGTCGCGCTGGACGACAAGGCGACCTTGGTGAGAGTCGTTTCTATTTAAGTCTTGACGATGAATTAATGAGATTGTTTGCCACCGGGGCACTCTCGTGGGTGATGGGTCGGGCTTTGCCTGATGACGAAGCGATCGAAGCAAAAATGGTGACCAAAGCAATTGAGCGCGCACAGAGCACGGTCGAGCAGCGCAACGGTGAGATTCGTAAAAACGTTCTTAAGTACGACGAAGTAATGAACGAGCAACGCAAAATTATTTATTTGCGTCGCGATCAAATTTTGCAAGGCCTTGATCTCAAGTCAGCAGCAATGGAATATCTGGCTGAGGCCGTTGATTCGTTGATCGATTCGCATTGTGTCGCCGAGGCTGATGACGAGTGGGATATCGACGGTTTGGTTCTTGAGTTGCGCACCTTCTGGCCATCTGAAATCAGTGCGGCAAAAGTTGCTCAGTGTGATTCGACAAATGAGATTTATGACCTCGTTATGGCCGATGCAAGTGCGTTTTATGTCAAGCGTGAGACCGAAATGACCGCGCCTGTAATGCGCGAAGTTGAGCGTCAAGTCATGCTGAAAATCATCGATCAACGATGGCGCGAACACCTAGAAGAGATGGATTATCTGCAAGAGGGCATCAATTTGCGGGCGATTGGTCAGAAAGACCCGTTGATCGAATGGCAACGTGAAGGCTTCGAAATGTTCGGCTCTTTGATGAAAGGCATCGCACAAGACTTCGTCAAATACGTGATGCATGTACAAGTGATCAACAACTCGGCACCAGCCAGTAAGTTGAGCAACATTCAGCAGACATCTGACGAAAATATTGACCAGGCACCGAGCGCCAAAGCAGCGACTAGTGGTGGTGTGTTTGGCCAACCAGATTGGTCAAAGACGCAACGCAACGCGCCGTGCCCATGTGGTTCTGGCAAAAAATACAAAATGTGTCACGGTCGCGTCAGTTAGGGCGAGTTACGAGTTGTGAAAGATTTTTCGAGCGACCTTGCAGACTTGCGTCGTCGTATTGGTGAAGCCGCACAGTATTTAAACATCGAGACTTCGCGAGGCCTGCTTGTCGAACTCGAAGGTGAGGTCGCCAAACCAGACTTATGGAACGACCAAGAACATGCAAAGAAAATAAATTCGCAATACGCCGCGCTAAAAGCCGACATTGATCAGTTCAATTTGCTTTCGGCGACTGTCGACGACTTGTTTGTTTTGCACGAACTGGCTCGGGCCGAAGATGACGCAACCCAAGAGCCAGAACTTGAAAAAGGTACCGCCGCATGTCGCAGTCAACTCGACTCGCTTGAAATGCGCAGCATGTTCACAGGCGAACATGACGAGTGCGATGCGATTTTGCAGATCAACGCCAAAGACGGCGGAGTTGATGCTCAAGACTGGAGCGAAATGCTGCTGCGTATGTATCGGCGCTGGGCAGAGCGTCGCGGTTTTGCATTTGAGATCGGTGATGTCTCGATTGGTACTGAGGCCGGCATTTTGTCGGCTGACGTAACAATTCGTGGTCGCTACGCATACGGTCTTTTAACTAGCGAACGCGGCACACATCGGCTTGTGCGCATTAGCCCATTTGACAACCAGGGTCGTCGGCAAACGAGTTTTGCACTCGTGCAAATCTGGCCGATTCTTGATCAGGCCGAACTTGAGATTAACGAAAGTGATATTCGCATGGAAGTTTTTCGTGCGTCGGGTGCGGGTGGTCAACACGTCAATAAGACATCTTCGGCAGTTCGATTGATCCATGAGCCGACCGGGCTTGTGGCATCTTCACAACAAGAGCGAAGTCAATTGCAAAATCGTGAAAGTGCGATGAAACGATTGAAGGCGATGATCATTGCGCAAGACGAAGAAGAGAAAGCAGCAGCGCTTTCGCAGATTGCCGGCAAACAAGCACAAGTTGGATGGGGAAGTCAGATTCGTTCGTACGTCTTGCAGCCATATCAAATGGTGAAAGATTTAAGGTCGAGTGTCGAGAGCAGCAATGTGACGGCAGTACTTGATGGTGATTTAGATGAATTCATGGAAGGCTTTCTTCGTTGGCGGCGTTCTG
>JANRBC010000020.1 GCA_030727685.1 Ilumatobacteraceae bacterium | reverse complement strand
CTCGGCACGTGACTCTGGGTTGACGTCTGCTTTAACAAAGTCTTCAGGCGTTGTAATCGTGTCGAGCGCACGACGCAACATTTTGCGGCGCTTGGCAAAACCAGAGCGCACAAGTGCAAAGAGTTCTTTAGCGACAACACCTTCAACGCCAGGTTTGTCACGACGACGAATTTCAACTAACGCCGAATCAACTCGCGGCTGCGGAAAGAAAACTGATGGTGGCACTTGTCCGACGATTTTAGAACTTGCCCAATAATCGATCTTCACGCTGACTGCACCGTAGGCATCGGTGCCGGCACGAGCGACGAGTCGATCGGCGACCTCGCTTTGCACCATCACCAACATGTGTTTCACTTCGGCGATGCCGTCAAGCAGATCGGCAACGATGATCGTCGCCACGTTGTATGGCAGGTTGGCAACCACATGCCAATGTTTTGACTTGGCGAGCAACGGTTGCCAGTCGAGTTGCATTGCATCGGCATGAATCACTTCGACATTGGCGAGGTGCTTTGTATTTGCACGCAACACTTCGACCAAACCATTGTCGATTTCGACGGCGACCACATTTGCGCCAGTCTCAGCAAGGGCCAATGTGAGAGAGCCAAGACCCGCGCCGATCTCGAGCACGAAGTCACCACTGCCAACATCGGCGAGCCGCGCGATTTTGTGCACAGTATTGGCGTCGACGACAAAGTTTTGCCCGAAGGCGCGGCGCGGTGCAAGACCGTGCTTGTCGAGCATCGCGACAATTTCGGTGCGAGAAAAAGTCACGAGAAACTAGTTACCAAGAAACAGTCACTGGTATCGGCGCATCTACAAGGTTCGCCAGAGACTCAAAAACTTTTGTATGCAAAAGCATCGTCGCACCCGACGGCAGAGAAGTGCGAAAAACATTTGTGCACGTTGTCGTTCGTCCGTTATTGAGATTTTGCACAGAGACATTGATGCCGAGCGGCGCTTCTGGAAAGTAGCAAACGATGTCTGGAGCGTTATCGAAATTGCTGAACGAAGCAATTGCTTCGACACCGGTCAAACTGCTTGCCGGATATGCGATTTGTGCTGACCCGTCTTGCACAATCGGTGATGGTCCGCCGAGAATTATTGGCTCAAGTGAACCGTCTTCGGATGTTTCATTGAGACCTGAGTCGCTTTGTGTGGTTGTCGTGACGGCAACCTCAACATCTTGAGTGTCGTCGCCGTTATTGATCATTAACAATGGCAAGACGAGAACCGTAATAATCGCCGCTACAGCGATTCGCCGTCGTTCAAAAGTTGAAAGTAACAATATGTTCAGGTTACGCAGCGATACCAGGGAATGCAATCGTTGCATTTTGTGTCGTTTGCCGTGCGATCTCTTCTACCGAAATATTTCGTACCTCGGCAAGACACGCACCAACTTCAACTAAAAATGCAGGCTGATTTGATTTGCCGCGATGTGGCACAGGTGCGAGAAACGGACTATCAGTTTCAACGAGCAATTTGTCGGCGCTACAAACTTTTGCCGCATCACGAATTTCTTGGGCTTTTTTGAAAGTGACGATGCCAGAAAACGAAAGATATGCACCGATATCAAGACATTTTTTTGCTTCAACTGGTGAACCAGTGAAACAGTGAAAAATAGTCTTCTCGGGCACACCACACGAGTTGAGAATTTCAAAAGTTTCATCCCATGCTTCACGGGTATGAATGACAAGCGGCAATTTGTGTTTGTGGGCGAGTGCAATCTGTGCGGCAAAGATTTCGCGTTGTACTGCCCGATCAGAGTGGTCGTAGTAATAGTCGAGCCCGCACTCGCCAATCGCAACGACACGGTCGTGAGTTATTAACTCGTTTAATCCGTCGAGGCCGTTCTTTGCATCGTGTGGATGCAAACCGACCGTGGCCCAAACATCTTTGTTTGCACTTGCGAGTTCGATGGCCGCTTTAGATGTCTTCAAATCGGTGCCGATTGTAATCATTCGCTTCACGCCCGCTTCGCGCGCCGCGATCAACGCTGCATCTGCACCACCCGGAATATCTTCGTAAGTCACATGACAATGAGTGTCGACCCATTCAGGTGTTGTAGTTTGCGTCGCGCTCACAGTTAAATCTTCTTGCGCGGAAACAGCGGATCGCCCTTCGTCACGGTCGTGCCGCCGGGGTAGCGACCCCATTGTGTGTCGACGCCGATGCGTTGGTCAGCAACATTGCCGACCATGCCGAGACGTTGCCAGACGTCTTGACAAGTCTTCGGCATCGCAGGGCTCGCCAAAATCGTCACGATGCGCAACGCCTCGAGTGCATCGCCCATCACGATGTCGAGTTCTTTGCCCGGCTCCATCTTCCATGGTTCGTTGGTTTCGAGAAACGCGTTTGTCGCACGGATCAACGACCACGTGGCATCAAGCGCTCGGCTCGGTTGCACATTTTGCCATTCGTGAATTGTTTCGCTAACGCTTTGCGCAGCAATCGTCGCTAGCGGGCTCGACTCAGAAGGCACTGGGCCAATGCCGCCACACTTTTTTTCGACGACAGTTGCGACGCGGGCAGCGAGGTTGCCAAAGTTGTTCGCGAGATCTGAGTTGTAGCGCGAGAGCAAACCTTCGTAAGAAAAATCACCGTCGTTGCCGTAGTTTGTGTCAGACAAAACGTAATAACGAAAGCCGTCAACGCCGATTTCATCGATCAAGTCGAGTGGGTTGACGACGTTGCCTGTTGTCTTTGACATTTTTTCGCCGCCGACTAATAACCAACCACCAACGGCCCAACCTTTTGGCGGTTCTAAACCAGCCGACATCAACATTGCCGGCCAATAAACGCAGTGAAACCGAATGATGTCTTTGCCGATGAAGTGATAGTCGACTGGCCAATGCGCAGCGAACTGTTTTTCGTCGGTGCCATAACCATGAGCGGTGATGTAGTTGGCGAGTGCATCGAACCACACATACGCGACATGCGATTTATCCCATGGCAACTCGATGCCCCAGGTCAGAGTTTTTCGACTGACCGAGAAATCTCGCAAACCTTGTTTGATGAAACCAGTTACTTCGTTGACGCGGTGGTCGGGTTTGATCGCATCAGGGTGATCGGCGTACCACTTGAGAAGTTTTTCTTCGTAGCGAGAGAGTCGGAAGAAATAGTTTTCTTCTTCGACATATTCGGCTTTCGTGTTGTGGATTTTGCACTTGTCGTTGTCGAGCTCTTCGGGTGTGTAATAGGCCTCACAAGCCACGCAGTAGTGACCTCGATAGATGTCGACTTCGATGTCGCCAGCGTCGTAGCAAGCCTGCAGAAGTTTTCGCACGCCAATTTTGTGGCGCTCTTCTGTGGTGCGAATGAAGTCGCTGACATCAATGTTGAGGCGTTGCCACGCGTCAGCGAATAATGGGGCGATCGTGTCGCAGAATTGCTGTGGCGAAACGCCTTCGGCGTCGGCAAATTGCTGAATCTTCAGACCATGTTCGTCGGTGCCAGTAAGTAGGTGTACATCGTCGCCACAAAGTTTGTGCCAGCGGCACACTGCGTCGGCGATGATCGTCGTGTAGGCGTGCCCAAGGTGGGGTTTGGCGTTGACATAGTAAATAGGTGTCGTCGCCGAGAACTTTTTCACTGTTATATCTTAGAGTTTTTAAGTTGCAGCCGACTGTTAGGTGCTTGATTCGGTGTCGTCGCGAAGTTGTAATGCGAGTTCGTAGACGGTGCGTTTGGCGACACCGAATCGCGCCGAAACTCGAGCCGCCGAATCTTTACGGCTGACACCTTTGGCAATTTCAGCACGAATCGCGTCGAGAAGTTCGTCGTTTGTTGGCGGTGCGGGTGGCTTTGCAGGTTCAAGGATGATTACAAACTCACCACGGGGTTCGGTTTCAGAAAAGTGCATGTTCGCATCTTGCAGCGTGCCGCGCCAGATTTCTTCGTGCAGTTTCGTAAGTTCACGTGCGATGACAACTCGGCGAACTGCGCCACAGGCTGTTGTCAGATCGCTCAGAGTTTTAATCAGTCGATGCGGCGCCTCGTAATAAATAGTTGTTCGAGATTCGGTTGTTGCCATTGCGAGTCGTTCGGTTCGTTCAGCACCACTGCGCGGTAGAAAACCTTCGAATACGAATCGCGAAGTTGGCAGACCGCTGGTTACGAGCGCCATTGTCAGCGCCGACGGTCCAGGTATTGCAGAAACTTTTAAGCCGGCATTGACAACTGCGACGACAAGTCGTTCGCCCGGGTCGCTGATGCCTGGTGTGCCTGCGTCTGTGATCAGCGCAACTGATTTGCCCGATGCGACCAAACCGACGATCTCTTCGCGGGCGTCATATTCGGTGTGCTCGTTGATCACGATTAGTTTTTTGCCTGAGACGCCAAAGTGGCTGAGCAGTTTGCCTGAGTGACGCGTATCTTCACAGCAAATTATTTCGGCTTCTTTTAACGCGTCAACCGCGCGTTGCGACATGTCACCGAGATTGCCGATTGGCGTAGCCACGAGTACGAGTGCACCGCCATTAGTCGCAGTTCGCGAGTTGTGCGAAGAGTCGCTCGTCATGTGCGACGCGCTTCAAGTGTGTGGCCCACTGCGAGCCCCCAGTTTTCAAATGTGCCAGCGCTTGCTTCAAGAACATGTTTGGCCTTGAGCACTGGCATCGCCAGCCGCAACGGCTTTATCTTTTGAATTTTGATGACTTGCATCTTCGCATCGAGATACGCGACGTCGAGCGGGCGCTTGACACCAAAAGTGTGAATCCATTTGCAAGAGTCGATCAACAATGGCGTATCGATTTCGGTCTGACCAATTAGACCGCGACGACGTGACGCTGCGGTTTCGGCAATGTTCAAACTTGAGAGCACTTGCGCCTGACAGATAAGCCAGCCAGATTCGAATTCAATGACTCTGCTCATATTTATAGAGTATGCGCTTTAAAAGTTGCGAACCTTATGTATTGTGGCGAATTTCGAGCGTGTCGCCATCGACGACTTCATAGTCTTTGCCTTCAACGCGAATTTTGCCGAGATCTTTCGCCTTGTTCCAAGAGCCGATGCGCAACAGTTCGTCCCACATGATGACATCGGCGCGAATGAAGCCGCGTTGCAGGTCGCTGTGAATCTTGCCAGCACACTCGGGGGCCTTTGAGCCTGCATGAAATGTCCAGGCACGAGTTTCTTTTTCGCCAGTTGTAAAAAACGTACGTAAACCGAGCAGGTGATATGCCGAGCGCACCATTCGTGGCAGCGCACCTTCGCCCAGACCAAGTGCCTCGAGCATTTCTTTGCGATCTTTGGCATCAAGTTGTGCAGCCTCGGCTTCAAGTTGCACGCTCATGCCAAGCACTTCAACTTGACTGGCACTCGCAGAACCCGGCGGGGCAAGTTCTTTGCGCACGAGCTCTTCAAATTCTGGAATTCGCGCTAAGTCGTTTTCGGCGACGTTGACAACAGCCAATACTCGTCGCGTTGTCAGCAAAAAGTGCGGGGCCAAAAGCGTCAAATCATCTTTCGACAAAGTTGCACGATAGAGCGGTCGACCCTCGGCCAAATTTTCTTGCGCACGAGTCAGAGCCCCAAGTTCTTCTTCGAGCGACTTATCCATTCGTGCCGCTTTTTGCATCCGATTGATTTTTGTTTCGACAGATTCGAGGTCGGCGAGTGCGAGTTCGATCTCGAGCACACGCAAATGTTCGAGCGGGTCACTAGGCCCCGGAATATCGTCGTCGGCGAACGCCCGCAGCACAAACACGATTGCATCCACTTCGCGAATGTTGGCAAGAAACTTGTTGCCGAGACCTTCACCCTTGCTTGCGCCCTCGACCAAGCCGCCAATGTCGACAACTTCGACCGTCGCATAGACAGTTTTTTGCGTCTTCGACATTTCGGCGAGTGCATCGAGACGTGGGTCAAGCACCTTGGCCATGCCGATATTCGGATCTTTGGTCGCAAACGGATAAGGCGCCGCGAGCGCATTCGACCCGGTCAGTGCGTTATATAAAGATGACTTACCCGCATTGGGCAGACCGACAAGACCAAAGCGTTCCATGAAGACCGTCACGCTATCTGTGTCGCACCTCGGGCTGTGCCGAACAACCAGTCTTGATTGAGCATTCGTCGCGATTAATTGTTACTATGCAGATAGTGCTAATTAGTTCGCTAGTTGGCAAGCGTTTTTGTAGTTAGTAATCCACCCCCAAGGAGCACAAACAGTGACCTCATTTGACCTCGATCTTTCAAAGTACCAACTCGGTTGGAGTGACGATGTCGAATACGCATTCGAACCAGTCAAGGGATTAAACACGGGCGTCGTTGAGCAAATCTCGTGGTGGAAAGGCGAGCCCGAATGGATGCGCAAAATGCGTCTGCGCTCGCTGCAAACTTTCGAACGCAAACCGATGCTCGATTGGTTCGCGGTCAACATGCCCGACATCGATTTTCAAGACATCTACTACTACTTGAAGCCAGCCACTGCGCAAGTCGATCAATGGGAAGATCTGCCCGAACAGATGCGCAACACCTACGAAAAGTTGGGCATTCCTGAAGCAGAGCGCAAATATTTGGCCGGCGTCACTGCGCAATACGAGAGCGAAGTTGTGTTTCACCGCAACCGCGAAGACCTCGAAAAACTTGGCATTCTCTTCTGCGATATGGATACCGCGCTTCGCGAATATCCAGATCTCGTCAAGCAATATTTTGGTTCTGTTATTCCGCCGGGCGACAACAAGTTCTCGGCGCTCAATACTTCGGTTTGGTCGGGTGGCTCGTTTATTTATGTTCCGCCAGGCGTCGAATGCGACATGCCGTTGCAGGCTTATTTCAGAATCAACTCTGAAAACGCTGGTCAGTTTGAGCGCACGCTGATTATCGCCGACGAAGGTTCGAAGGTGCACTACATCGAAGGTTGTTCGGCACCTGTTTATACAAAAGACTCGCTGCATTCTGCAGTTGTCGAAATCATCGTCAAGCCAAGTGCTCACGTCACATATACGACGATTCAAAACTGGTCGCCGAATGTTTACAACTTGGTCACCAAGCGTGCACGAGTCGAAGCCGAAGGCCACATGGAGTGGATTGACGGCAACATCGGTTCGAAACTGACGATGAAGTATCCGAGTGTTTACCTGATGGGACCAAAAGCAACCGGTGAAGTTTTGTCGGTGGCTTATGCGGGCGCAGGGCAGCATCAAGATGCTGGCGCGAAAATGGTTCACGCAGCGCCAGAGACATCTTCGAAAATTGTTTCGAAGTCGATTTCTAAAGACGGTGGCATCACTGCTTATCGCGGCTTAGTGCGAGTCGAAGAGGGCGCAACAAATTGCAAGAGCCATGTGCAATGCGATGCGTTGATTCTCGACGAGCAAAGCGAGAGCCGAACATTTCCATATATGGAAGTCGGCGCACGCGACGCTCAAATCGGCCATGAAGCAACAGTTTCAAAGATCGCCGATGAGCAACTCTTCTATTTGCAGAGTCGTGGCTTGTCACAAGAGCAAGCGATGAGCATGATCGTCAATGGTTTCATCGAGCCGGTAACACGTACTTTGCCAATGGAATACGCCGTCGAATGGAGTCGCCTAATCGAATTGCAAATGGAAGGCTCGGTCGGCTGAGACAAGCCAACTGCAGTAAAATTTTTCTATGGCGATGCGAACTGAGTGCAAACACTTTGAAAGTCGCACATACTCAAATGGTGACGCGATGCGTCGCTGCCGGCTTGACTTGGCACCTGATGCGCCATGGCGATGCCCAGACGAGTGCGCCAAGTTCGATCACCGCGCCGTTGACATTGGCTGGGCACATGGTTCGATCGCACCGACTGCGATGCCCGCAGAACCAGCAAGTGTGCGTGACGGCAGTGCGGCTTCTGTGTTGAGCGAAACCGAGGCGATTATTAACGCGATGGCTGACGACATTGCCTCAGAGATCAAAGAGAAAAAGAATAAAAAGAAAAAGCGCAAAGGCAAATGAGCACACTCGCGCTGCCAACTGTCGACGAAGAGATCTGGCGCTATAGCCGCATCGGCGAACTTGAGCTAGACAGTTTTAAACTCGGCAAACTTTCAACAAAAGTTGATGCTTCAAGTGCTGCAAAGCAAATAATTTCGTCGACGACGAATGTTGTATCGCGCACATCGACCGACATTTTCGAAGACCTAAACGGTCAGCATGCTCAACTGACGGCGATAACGACCGCCAAGAACCAGGTAGTTGCAGAACCAATTGTGATCACTCATTCGCTTGATGAGTCTGGTGTTGTTGCGTATTCGCGATTAGTTGTCGAAGCCAATGAAAATAGTGAAGTGACAATTGTCGAGCGCTTTGTGTCGAGCGCCGACGCAAAGTCGCTGATCGTGCCGGTTGTCGATGTTCGCGCTGCTCAGTCGGCACGGGTCACATACGTAGCGATCAATGAACTTGGCGCGGCGACCTGGCAAATCGGTTATCAACAAGCGGTTGGTCAACGTGATTCAACGATGCAGATGTTCACGGTTGCATTGGGTGGCGATTATGCACGTATGCGCGCCGAGGTTCGCCTCGAAGGTCAGGGCGCCAGCGCCCAGCAAGTTGCGCTCTACTTTGCCGACGAAAATCAAATGCACGACTTTCGTACGCTGCAAGATCATGCGGCACCGCGCACGCACAGCAATTTGTTGTTCAAAGGCGCAGTTAAAGACACCGCAAAAAGCGTTTATACGGGTCTGATTCGCATTCGCGAAAACGCGACAAAGTCAGAAGCATTTCAAACGAATCGCAACTTAACTTTGTCGAATGGTGCATGGGCGGAAAGCGTGCCGAATCTCGAAATCGAAACGAACGATGTCAAGTGCAGTCACGCCAGCACAGTCGGGCCGATCGACGAAGAGCAGCGCTTTTATCTCGAGAGTCGTGGCATTCAACCCGAGATCGCCGAGCGTCTCGTGGTGCTCGGGTTTTTTGACGAAGTTCTTAATCGTTTGCCCGCATTGCCGTTTATCGCCGGCTTGCGTGAGCGCGTAAGTACGAAACTTCTCGGGGCAAAATCGTGAAGCAAAAAGTTTGCAAATTCGACGAACTTGTTTCAGGCAAAGCACGACGATTTGAAATCGGTAGCCGAGCAATTGCAGTCGTGCGCATCGACGACAAGGTTTATGCAATCGGCGACAAGTGCAGCCATGCTGATGTCGCATTGTCTGACGGTGAAGTGCTCTGCGACACCAAAGAAATCGAGTGCATTCGTCA
>JANRBC010000019.1:4911-9234 GCA_030727685.1 Ilumatobacteraceae bacterium | reverse complement strand
GCGCTCGCGACGAACATAACTATGCAGTCAATTGACTATTGAATGAAGAACTTGAATGTCGCAAGAAAAGCGGCATAAACACCCACGGCTAAAATGAGGCCGGCGTAAAAGAGAAAACTGAAAATCTTGTTGTCGAATTTCAAGTGCATGAAATAACTGACGACCATCACGAATTTAATCACCATCATTATCAAAAGTGCCGGCAGAAAGAGCACCCCGAAGTCAACGTAATAAGTTGAAACTTCTAGGCCAGTGATAGCGGCCAAAATTATCGCAATGCGAATATAGCCAGCATCGCTCATGCCGTGTTCTTGCTCGTGTGTTGTTTCTGCAGTGTTTGTAGTCATGATTAGACCGGAATCAAGTAGACGAGTGTGAAGATGATAATCCAAACGACGTCAACAAAGTGCCAGTAGAGGCCGATCATTTCGACCACTTCAGCTTTCTTGCCTGGTACTGTGCTTCGCTTCAAGATGCCAACCAACGACATCAACATGATGATGCCAACCGTGACGTGCACACCGTGAAAACCAGTCAGCGTATAAAAGCTCGAACCAAACAGGCTCGTTGAAAAACCCAAACCCTCTTTGTAAAACGCCGTGAATTCGTAAACTTGGCCACCAACAAAAGTCGCACCGAGCAAAGCCGTGACGGTTAGCCACAAATTTGTTTTGCGATCATCGTCTTTGTGCGCGGCACTTACCGCGAGCACCATGGTCAGCGAACTCATCAACAACACAAAACTGCTGACCGACGTGAACGGAATGTCGAAAATCTGCGAAGGTCGTGGGCCACCTGAAACGCGTCCACGATAAAGCATGTAGGTCGAAATCAGACCGCCGAACAACAAGCATTCTGAGCCGAGAAACGCCCACATGCCAAGTTTTACATTCGAGATGCCAGTGCTGCTGGCGTGACCGTGCGCTACATCAGTCATGATTTGCTGCCACTTTGTCTAAACCTGTGCCCGGGGTGTTGTTTTCGAAATCAGAATCTGGTGCGGTGCTCGACTCAAGTGCCCAACCGTATGAAGCGAACAAAACGATCACGCCACCAACTACCGAAATTAGGTGTGAATAAATCACGCCAAAAGTGATAATCGGCAAACCGAATGCCAACACAATTGGCCAATACGAAGGCGACGGCATGTGAATGTGCTTGTCTGCGTTGCGTTCTTGTTCGGCCATGATTTCTTCGGCTGTTTTAACCTGCTTCATCGTGTGAGTTGCTTCATCTTCTTCAAATTTTTGATGGAAGAATTCATCGAGGTGATGCACGGTCGGAATGACGTCAAAGTTGTGTTCTTTTGGTGGGTTTGATGTCATCCACTCGAGACTGCGAGCATTCCATGGGTCAAGCGGTGCCTTATTTGGATTTCGGGCCGTGACCACAACATTGATCAAGAACATCAGAATACCGACCGTCAAAATAAATGAGCCAATTGATGCGACCAGGTTCCAGAAGGCGAGGTTGAAGAAACCTTCGCCTGCTCGGGCCTCTGTCCATTGGTACATGCGTCGAGGCTGACCCTGAAGACCAAGAATATGCATCGGACCAAACGTCATATTGAGTCCGATGATCATCAACCAGAAATTCCACGAGCCGATTTTTTCGTTGAGCATCTTTCCGAAAACTTTTGGCCACCAATAATAGAAACCCGAGAAGATACCCAATACCGCCCCACCGAACAATACGTAGTGAAAGTGCGCAACTATGTAATAAGTGTCTGTCTGTTGAGTGTCAGATGGTGCAACCGCGTGTGTTACACCAGACAAACCACCGACTGTGAACAACACGATCAAGCCAATTGAGAACTTCATCGCCGTGGTGAACCACAACTTGCCACCCCACATTGTGAGAGTCCAGTTGATAATTTTCACGCCAGTTGGTACGGCAATCGCCATCGTTGTTAAAGAAAAGACCGCCACCGAAACTGGCCCTAGACCAGAGGCAAACATGTGGTGAGCCCATACTCCCCAACCGACGAACCCGATTGCTGCACCAGAGAACACAACAAACGGATAACCAAAAAGTGGTTTGCGCGAGAACACTGGCAGTACTTCAGACACAATGCCAAATGACGGCAAGATCAAAATGTAAACCTCGGGATGGCCGAAAATCCAGAACAAGTGTTGCCACAACAATGGGTCGGCGCCCGCAGCCACATCGAAGAATTGGGCACCGAAATTACGCTGAAATGAAAGCAAGAACAGCGCGACGGTGATCACCGGCACGGCAAACAAAAGCAGAAACTGAACGACGGTGATCATCCACGTGAAGAGTGGCATCTTCATCAAGGTCATGCCCGGTGCGCGCATATTGAGAACCGTGATGATCAAGTTGATTGCACCAGTCAGCGATGCGATACCTGTGATCTGTAAGCCGAGCGCCCAGAAATCGACGCCATTACTTGGTGAGAAAACAGGGCCAGAGTTCGGCGCATACATAAACCAACCACCGTCAGCTGCGCCACCCAAAAACCATGCCAGATTCAAGAAGATGCCACCGAATAAAAACGCCCAGAAACCAAATGCATTTAGTCGCGGAAACGCGACGTCTCGTGCGCCAATTTGTAATGGCACAAAATAGTTGGCGAAACCCGCTGCCATCGGCATGACGAACAAGAACACCATGGTTGTGGCATGCATCGTGAACATTTGGTTATAAAGATCGGCGTTAAGAACTTTGCCGTTTGGTGCGGCGAGTTGCAATCTGATCAAGAGTGCTTCGACACCACCCACAATGAAGAAAAACATTGCAGTTGCGGCATACATGATGCCGAGTTTCTTGTGGTCAACTGTGAACACCCATGAGCGCCAACCAGTGGTTGAAACTGGACGCTTAAGCAAGCCATATGTCGAGGTTGGGGTGACAATTGCTGGCACTGTTGGTGCTGGTCGTTCGATAATGGCCATAGTTATGCTCTGTTTCTTGGGTTATTTCAGGGTTAAGAGATAGGCAACAAGTTTGTTGATGTCATCTTCGCTGAGAGCCAAATAAGGCATGCCGCGATACTTGCCGTTGCTAACGGCGAGATCAACAGGGTTGGCATACATCGGCTTCACTTCGGGTGCGTTGCGCAACCAAGCGCGAAGATCTTTTTGGTTCAAACATTCTTCAGTGACGCCGACCAGATATTTCGCGCCGACAACATCACTAGGTGCATTCCAGACTTCGTCTCGACACTGTTTTGACAGCAGATCAAACATCGCACCTGCAAATGTGTTGCGCGTCATTAACCGTGTCAAATTCGGTGCAGCGCCTGACCAAACATTTTCATCTGGTGCAGCAATTGCTGGCGTGCCATCTGCTCGAGTTAGACCGTTAACTTGATGGCAGCGTACGCACTGATTTAAGAACACTTCTTCGCCTTGTTTGGCCAGAGTGTCTTTAGCCGGAGCGACGTATGGTGCTTGTTGGTTGGCGACCCACTTAGCAAAATCTTCTTTGCTCAGCGCCACGGCTTCCATGCGCATGTTGGCATGTGACAAACCACAAAACTCGGTGCACTGACCAGCGTAAATACCTGGCCTGTCGGCTTCGAGGCGTAAAGTATGAATTCGACCAGGCACTGCATCGCGTTTGCCATTCAAAGCCGGAATCCAATATGAGTGAATAACGTCGCGACTTGTCTCACGCAACAAAACCTTGGTGCCTACTGGCATAACAAGTTGACCCGAAGAAATGATCGGCTGGGTGATGCCAAATTCGTTCTGAACTGGGTAGTCGTACTCCCACCACCATTGTTGACCAGTGACATTAATAATCATCTCGGTGTCGTCAGTTTTAGCGAGTTTAAAAATTGCGCCAAAAGTAAAAACTGAAACGACAGCAAGAATCAAAGCAGGGATGATCGTCAGGGTTATTTCAAGAGCCGGTTTGCCGTGAGTCTGCTCAGGAATTGGTTGACCACGGTCGCGATACTTAATCATCGTGTAAGTCACCGCGACTGCGACGATCAAGCCAATGATGCCTGCTACCGCAAAGACGGGTTGCTGTAGATCATCAATCAGTTTTGCGTTGGGCCCTTTGGGTTGCCAAGTGTCTTGAGGTGCGTTTGTCGCACAACTTGCAGCAACAAGCGAAATTCCACCAACAGCAATTATCGGCTTTAGGACATTTCGCGTCACGCCTCGCACGCTAGCGATTTTGACGGCAAGCCAATTAACAATCTTCCTGCGACTCACGGCACAACCATCTCAATCTTTTTATCTTCGGCGCCGGCGATATATAGGTAATAAACATTCTCGGCACTTGACGGCTTGGCAATATTCAAAGTCAGACTCTGTTCAGCGCCAGGGGCAACCAACTGGGTGCAAGTTT
>JANRBC010000019.1:2023-4811 GCA_030727685.1 Ilumatobacteraceae bacterium | reverse complement strand
ATATTCAAAGTCAGACTCTGTTCAGCGCCAGGGGCAACCAACTGGGTGCAAGTTTCATCTTTGTGCGACTTGTCTTCAGACTCGCTCTCGGCCGCTTTGTCTCCACCGAGATGTGCCACGAGTCTGAACTCGCCCTCAGATGAATTGACGAAAATAATATTGGTTGGGTTTGCCCGCCCAATCGTGATTGACTTTTGCGGCGCACTAATGCCCTCGACATTGGCGAACAACTCGCCATCTTGATAAACCACTGTCGCCGAGACAGCACTACGCAACGACAATGTGCCCTCGGCGAGTTTGTCAAAATACTTTGACTCTTCAGGACCGCATTCAGCGTGGGAGAAGTGTCCTTCAGCTGCTGCTTTGACAAGCTCTTCACGCTCACCAGAAACTGCACTAGCCACACCACCAGCGACGATGCCAAGCGCGCCGAGCACACAGATGGCAGCACCAACTGACCGTTTCATGTTCGGCTTAATCGCAAACAATGAACCCGCTACTAGAACCAATGCTCCGGCAACGATGAACAAAATTGCGCCAGTCGATTTATCGACGGTCAGCATTATTCGCGAGAACGCGAAAATGATTACGCCTAGACCAACTGCTGCCAGAACTGGAAATTCGATTGGGTTGAGCAGGCGCTTTCGTGCCGCCGTGTTGTGAGCCAGGTCAGTTGACGCACGTTCACTCCAGGCTTGCACCATCCATTCGCTGGTTGCGGCCAGCAACACAACAATGCCGCCGAAGAAAACTATCGAAGATGTGACCAAACCCAAGCCAAGAAATACGACACCAATAGCCGAGATCAACGGCCACATGCTCTGTGTTACCAATTCAGATGTCGAAGTATTGGCATCACGCGTGGTGCCGTCGCTAGTGAATGCCGCCAAACCAGCCAATAACGCACCAACTGCGATCAAGAAACTTATTGACACGCCAACGAGTGCCAGTTTTTCGAAAAGCGCCAAAGACATAATCAATGCGATGACCGAGAGCACGGTCACCCCGAAGAAATATTTAAAGCCAGTTGAAAACATCATCCCTACTTTTGAACGTAAACCACGAACCACAACGCTGCGAAAATCGCAGATACTGCATAGCAATAGAGCGCATGCGCCGAAACCAAATCAAGGTCACCAGCACGACCGGCGATCGACCTAAACAACGCCAGCAACGTGAAGCCCATACAAACAACAATGATCACGAGCATTGTCGCCGTGACTGCATAAAACATCGTCATGTAACTGCCGTCGCGCACGCCAATGCCCATTTGCGAATAGATCGCAAGTTGAGCGTTAATCAATGCAATTTCGGTAAGCAATACGACACCAAGTGCCAACGACGCATGTTTTGAATCGTTACGACGAGAAGAGTAAACAGCCCACTGCGCCATCACGCAAGTAATTACGAAGGTCATCATCATCGTGTTTGTCGCAACTTCTGGGATTTTGATGTTCTCTGGCAACCAGTCGCGCAACATCTTGCCACCGTCGGTTGATTCACGAAGTGGGGCATTCGATCTGAAGTCGAGCCAAATCGCAAGCATCGAACCGATCAACATCGCACTTACAGCAGAGAGAAAACCAGAAACTATTAATGCGGGGCGGCGCATGACAACTGTTGGTCCGGCGCCGAGAGCAGTTGCTGAAGTGTTCATTTCGTTTTAACCGTTCACACTTTCAAAAAGATCTGCTGATGTCGCACTGCTGACAGTGCCAGAGCGAAAAGATTTTGCCGCAATTGCAAAAAACAACAACACAACTAACGCCATCAACGCGTGCCCCGCACCAACAAGTGAGTTCCATAACCAGATCGGACCCGAGTAGTCAAAGTTGTTAGCGACCGAAGCAGGCTGATCAGCAAAACCCGCAATGAAATATGGCAAAGACGCCAGAACTGTTGCAAGAAAACCGAGCAAACCAAGACCAAGAACCGGCCCAGATGGAATTTCGCGACCCCAAATTCGAGGCCCGAAGTAAGCAACAGCGCCGATGCCACTGAGCACTACGCCGTAACAGACATAAACCAAAACAGCTTCTTCAAAAACCGTGTTCGCCAATTTGAAGTTGGTGATTCTGAAGACTGAGCCACCAATCATTCCGGTGAGCACCATGCCGACGCCAAGAAATGCCGGGACAAACGCGGCATTAAGTTTTGCTCTTTCATTTTTGAGAGCCAACAAACTCAACCCGAGCACGATGAAAACTCCGAGTATCGGCAGATGATTGAAAAAGAGATACGGGATCAGCGATTTGAGAACGTCGTTTGCGCTGCCCGAGAAATTGACCGTCTGTGATGACTGTGTGACCGCACCGATAACCGCGGTCGACATCAAACCAACGCCGATCAAGAGACCGGCACGAAGCGGTTGTTTGCCGCGAGTCATGGTTGCAACAATCTGAGCGAGCACACCAAGAGTTGGAATCGCCACAATAAATATTTGCGGTGTCGTGAATGCCCAGCCAATCCAGGCGTTTACGCCTTCGGTTGCGCCAAACGTTGCTCGTTCATAGGCATGATCAACGGCAACATAAATAATCGCACCAGCCACAACCGGCAGAGTCAACAACATTGAAACACTTGCGACTAAAGCCGACCAAGAAAAAATCGGAGTTTCAATCAGCGTCATGCCTGCACGACGAGAAGCCAAAACTGTGGTGGCAACCGAAGTGCTGATCAGAAGTAATCCTGCGATAACTAAACCAAGACCTATAAGAAACAGATCTACCATCTCGGCATTGCCGCCGCCTGGGCCACCATTATTTAGATACGACGAGCCGACCAAAAT
>JANRBC010000019.1:0-1923 GCA_030727685.1 Ilumatobacteraceae bacterium | reverse complement strand
GATCTGGTGGCTATCGACCCCGATGAACTCGTCGCCGAATGGCTTGAATCAATTGCCGTCATAACTCAGATAACGCTAACAGTTTGAGTGTTTAATAGGGAAACTTCTCTATTGCACTAAGTCGCTGAAACTAGGACATCCACCATCAGAGCGCCGAACAACAAAGTTACGTAAGTGATTGAGAACGAAAACACGCGCATCGACCAAGCATCTGTCGGACGGCGACTAAGCATCGCTGTGCCGACAACAAAACCGAAGCCAGCCAATGCCGCTGTCACACCATAAATAAGACCGAGATCTGAAACCGGAATCATCACAAACGACGCGAGTGTCAGGATGACCGTATATACGACCATCGTGCGAATTGTCTTTTCGATCGACACGACCGAGGGCAACATCGGCACATTTGCTGCGCGATATTCGTCTGAGTGACGAATTGCGAGCGCCCAAAAATGTGGTGGCGTCCACAAGAAGATAATGATGAATAACCAAACCGCCGGCCAACCGACCGAATTGGTGACTGCCGCCCAACCGACAAGTGTTGGCACCGCACCCGCCGCGCCACCGATGACGATGTTTTGTTTGCTAGTGCGCTTCAACCACAACGAGTAGATAAACACATAAAAAGCAGTGGCGCTCAATGCCAAGACTGCAGAGAGCAAGTTTGCGCCAAGCCACAACACCACAAAGGCGACTATTTCTAACGCAATTGCAAACACAAGTGCGTTGCGCGGTTTAATCAGCCCGGTGACAAGTGGTCGAGTTTGTGTGCGCTTCATCAATTTGTCGATATCGCGATCGATGTACATATTGATTGCATTTGCACCACCAGCGGCCAACGAACCGCCCAACAACGTGATTGCAATTAGTGACCACGCCGGCCATTTGCCTGCTGCCAAAACCATCGTTGGTACGGTTGTGATCAACAACAGTTCGATGATTCGGGGCTTTGTCAATGCGATATAGCCACCGAGAACTGACTTAGGAGAACGATTCGACTCGTGATTGAACAAACGCGACGGAACCACAGGACGAACGTTGATCGGCACGCGCCAATCGTACGATGAAATTTTCAATTTCGTACGCCACACTATAGATATGAATGAATTCACCTTTGCCAGTTCGCAGCCTGGCCAGGTTCAAGAAATTGATCAGCAAGACGAAACGAAGTCTGACCGACCGTGGATCGTGATCGTCTGGAATGACCCGATCAATTTGATGTCATATGTGACGTTCGTATTTCAAAAACTCTTTGGTTACAGCCTCGAAAAAGCCACCGAGTTAATGCTCGATGTCCACCACAAAGGTAGAGCCGTTGTTTCAAGTGGTTCGCGCGAGCGTGCTGAATTTGATGTCTATAGGTTGCACGAACATGGGCTGTGGGCAACTTTGGAACACGAGTCGTTGTGAAAAAGAATGGTCCAGTCTTTCGGCTCAAAAACGGAAACTACAAAATTGAATTAGCCGATGATCACCGACAGTTGATAACCCAACTCGTCGAGCAATTGCGCGACTCGTTGGCAACAACAACCGATGATGCAAATTTGCGTCGGCTGTTTCCGACGGCTTACAACAACGATGCGAAAAAAGACGCGGAATACCAAAGACTGATGCGCGACGAACTTCTTGAGTCGCGACTCGCGGCGATCGACGTCACGATAAAAGTGATCGCTCAGAACGATGAAATTAGCGCCGAAGAAATCGACGCATTTGCGAGAAGCATAAATAGTTTGCGCCTGGTGCTGGGCACGACTTTGGATATCGCCGAGTCTGACTATGGTTCACAAAACGACACGCAACAAAGTGAAAACTCTGACGGTGATGAGACGAGCGGGGCCGACGAGTATTTGATCCAAAAAGAGCTTTATGAGTACTTGGGATGGCTACTTGAATGGACTGTGGGCGCTCAAAGTAGTGGACTTT
>JANRBC010000018.1:508-9260 GCA_030727685.1 Ilumatobacteraceae bacterium | reverse complement strand
TGGTATCGCGACAATCGCTGGTGGTGGGAGCCGCTGAAAGCAAAAAAATAGTGAGAGTTTTAATCACGGGTAGTGCTGGACAACTTGGAACTGATCTCGTTGCGGGCGCCAAAGATGCGGGGCTCGACGTGATTGCGACTTCACACGCCGATCTTGACATCACAGACAGAAATTTGGTCTCACAAAAAATTGTTGGCTCAGCACCCGATGCGATAATTCATGCAGCCGCATGGACTGCGGTCGACGCATGCGAATCAGACACCAAAAAAGCGATGGCGATCAATAGCGATGGCACTGCAAACGTGGTTAGCGCGGCGCGTCAAGTTGGCGCCAGAGTCATATATATATCGACTGATTATGTCTTTGACGGCACAAAGTCGACACCTTATATAGAGAGCGATCTGCCAAACCCTCAATCTGTCTATGGGGCTAGCAAGTTCGCGGGCGAGCAACAACTCGATTTAAGTCAAGATTCGGTAGTTCGCATTTCGTGGGTTTGTGGCGAGCACGGCAACAACATGGTCAAAACAATTTTGCGACTCGCAGCCACAAGTCCGACATTGACATTTGTTGATGATCAAATTGGTTCGCCAACCTTTACGAGCGACGTTGCGCCAGTTTTGATTGACTTCGCGCGAGAATCACGAACGGGCATTTGGCATGTTACAAACCAAGGTTCAACTAGTTGGTTTGGTTTTGCTCAAGATGTTTTGCGTGCAGCAGAACTCGACCCAAGTCGTGTGCAGCCAATAGCAACTGCAGACTTGCGACCGCAGCGCCCGGCTAAGCGCCCGGCTAATTCGGTACTAGAAAATGCCAAGATGTGTAAGGCAAACTTGACACTGCTTGACGATTATCACACTCCGTTGCAGCGACTTGTTGATCGTTTGGCGAGTTAAGGTTGAGTTGTGGACGAGCCAACACTTCTAAAAGAAATCGAGCCTGTTGCCGCTGACTTGCTCAATCGTCATCTTGGTGTCGCAAAAGAGTGGTTTCCACACGAGATGGTGCCATACAGTCGGGGCAAAGATTTCGAACCAGGCAAGCAGTGGTCTGAAAACGATTCAGACTTCGGCGCTGATGAGATCGAGATGTCAGATGCAGTGCGCGGTTCTTTGTTCGTAAATTTGTTGACTGAAGATAATCTGCCTTACTACTTTCGAGACATCAACTCACTTTTCGGCAACGACGGTGTATATGGAGAATGGGGCCGCAATTGGACGGCCGAAGAAGGGCGACACTCAATTGTCATTCGCGACTATTTGACTGTGACGCGAGCAATTGACCCGATCGCACTTGAGCGAGGTCGTATGCAACAGGTACGCGGGGGCGAAGTGCCGGCGCCACTTGACTTATACGAGGCGCTCGCTTATTTGAGCATGCAAGAACTTGCAACGCGCATCGCTCACCGCAATACGGGCAAAATGATGCACGACGAAGTTGGTGAAGCGATCATGGCGCGTGTTGGCAACGACGAAAATCTGCACTATTTGTTTTACCGCGATCTGACAACAGCAGCGATCGCAGTTGATCCATCGAACATGATCATTGGTATCGAGCGAGCAGTACGAACTTTCGCAATGCCTGGTACGGGCATTCCTGATTTTGAGCGTCTCTCTCGCGAAATCGCTCGCGTCGGAATTTATGATTTGTTAATTCATCACGACCAGATCTTGCAGCCAGTCGTTATGCGTCATTGGAAACTCGAGCAAGCTACGGGCTTAACCGACGAAGCCGAAAAAGCGCGAGAGGCTCTATTTAAGCGAATTGAGCGCATCGGCAAGGTTGGCGCCAAGATGGCCTCAGACCGCATCAGCGCATAAAACGCCGTTTCACTAGCGCACGATAGCTCTAAAATTAGACCTCAAAACACACTCGAAGACTCATAGAAGTTACGAGATTGTGATTTGCGGGCTTGTGTCGTTTGGCATATAGTAAGAGGACGGTTTGGTGGGGCCGGGCGTTGAGTAACAAATCACCGAATTCATTATCCAAAAAACAAGGGGAACAAATGACAACAATTGAGCAAACAACAAATGAAGTTTCGACCAACGGTTTGTCGCGACGTCATTTCATTCAGGCAGCAGCAGCAACCGGCGTAGCAGTTCCGTTTGCACAAATGATCGGTGGATCATCTGTTGGTGCCGCAGGGAAAGTTTTTCGATTTGCCGCACAGGCACAAGAAGGCCCAGCCGCCCCATGGATGACAAAAGGTGGTTCGCTAGGTATTCTCAACGCAGTTGGTTCATGGCTTTGCGATGTTGCACCATCAGGTGAGCTCAAGCCAAGCGTCGCTAGAAGCTGGAAGGGTTCAAACGGCGGTCGGACGTGGACATTCACGATTCGCACAGACGTGAAGTTCCATGATGGTTCGAAGCTGACTGCAGACGATGTCGTTTATACCATCAAGTCGCACCTCGACCCAGCAAACAAGTCGCAATCGGCGGCTCGCCTCGCAGACGTTGCAGATTGTGTCAAAGTAAACGCCACAACCGTTCGCTTTAGCTTGAAACAGGCCAACGCCAACTTCCCATTCGCAGTCTCAAGCTCGAACTATGGCTTGCTTATGCTCAAGAAGGGCGCCAAGGGCGACGAGTCATGGGTTAAGAAAATGAACGGCACCGGAAAGTGGATTCTTGTTTCGCACAAGGTCAACCAAAAGACCGTGTTCAAGCGCAACATGAACTATTTCGATAAGTCGCAGATTCCGTCGTTCGAAACAATGGAGCAGATCCAGTACGTTTCGCAGAGTGCGGCAATTCCAGCGTTGAAGACTGGCAAGCTTGACTCGATTCACTTGCTATACGGCAACGAGGCAGACACGCTTCCAAAGTCGAAGTTCTATAAGACTTTGGTGCCAACCTGCGGTGGTCTCCATATGCACATGCGCGCCGATATCGGTCAATTGACCGACAAGCGCGTTCGCGAAGCAATCGCGTTGACACTTGACCGCACCGCTTACATCAAGGGCGTTCTTGGTGGCTATGCGCTGGTTGCAAACGACTCAGTAATGGACTCGTTCCCAACTGCTGATAAGTCAGTGCCACAGCGCAAGAAAAATATCGCTCGCGCGAAAGCACTTCTCGCTGAAGCAGGCGTGCCGAACGGTTTCAAAGTAACTCTTCAGAGTTGGAAGCGCGATGACATCGACAAGTTCACTCAGTTTGTCAAGTCGTCTTTGAAACAAATCGGCATTGACGTAACAGTCGATCTCGACGGCTCAGACGGCGGAGGCGCAAGATGGTATGCCTACTCTGTCTACCCATCGGTGAAGGGCTCAAAAGTTCCGAACAAGGGTGAATGGCTCGCTAGCGAATTCGGTATTGCCGAATGGGCTGGCCGTCCAACTCCAGACGAGTACCTCGTTCGTGAGTGGAAGTCAACAGGCGACTGGAACCCGCATTACCTTGATGCGCCAGAGCTTGACGCAGCAATTGATGCATGGACATCGGCTCTGACTCCAGCTAAGAAGAAGGCTGCGAGTTCGCTAATTCAAAAGGCTGCTCTTAAGTACACACCAATCATTGTTGTTTACAACGAAACTCGTGTTTCAGTAACTTCAAACAAGGTGAAGGGTGTTCAGTTCAACCAGCAGGGTGCAAACTGGACTTCAGGTAAGAACGCTTAATAGCGAATTCATACTTCAGAATTAAAAAAGAGACCGGCCTAGAGATCTAGGTCGGTCTCTTTTTGTTTTTGTTTAAGTCAAGAGGGTTAAAGGTGTCGTTGCTAAACTTAAGAGTTCTATGTTGAGATTCATCGTCAAGCGAATCGGGCTTTCGATCTTGACGTTGGTAATAGTTTCGTTGATCGTATTTTTGATGACCTCGATCATGCCTGGTGACATCGCCAAACAGACTCTTGGCAGAGATGCGTCTCCTGAAGCGTTCGAGATTTGGAACAAAGAAAAAGGTTTTGATAAGCCGCTTGTAGTGCAATACAGCCGCTGGATGGGCGGAGTAATGACTGGCGATCTCGGCACATCTTTGCAGTATGAAATGCCTGTCTCCGAGCTTTTGGCCCCGGCAGCCAGCAAGTCTGCTCAATTGGCAATTGTTGCGCTGTTGTTGATCGCGCCGATCAGCATTTTGGGTGGCATCGCTGCGGCAATGAACCGTGGCAAGAAAGTAGACCGCGCTTTGACAGTCGGTGGTTTGTCGGCTGCTGTGATTCCAGAATTTGTATGGGCAGTTGTGTTGATTCTTGTGTTTGGTGTAGCGATTCAAGTTTTTCCGGTTTCGGCGTTTCCTGATGAAGAGAACCCGAATCTAATCAGCAGCGTTTTCCACTTGATTTTGCCGTCGATTGCTCTGCTGTTTGTATTGTTTGGCTACATTTCTCGAATTACCCGAGCGGGTGTCATCGAGGCACTTGACTCTGATTACATGCGCACGGCAGTGCTTAAGGGTTTGTCTAGAAAAACAGCGGTGTTTAAGCACGTTCTGCGCAATGCACTTTTGCCGACGATTGCTGTTATCGCAACACAGGTGCCATATCTTGCGGGTGGTTTGATCGCCATTGAGCGTGTATTCAACTACCCGGGTTTTGGCAACATTCTGCTTGATGCTGTCGTTGCACGAGACTTTCCGTTATTGCAGACTGCGGTGTTTTTGACAGGTGTTGTGATCGTCGTCTTTCAATTGATCGCCGACATTTTGTTTGCAGTTCTTAACCCGCGAATTCGACAAAAGGTGACAGAATGACCGACGAATCATCGAAGCAAGCGCAACAAACAGTTCTCAGTGAACGCCTAGCCGTTCTAAGAAAGAACAAAGCGTTTATTGTCGGTGCTGCGATCTTGGGCTTCTGGGTGTTCAGCGCAATTTTTGGCAAGCTTATTGCCCGCTACGACCAAGACTTCATGGACTACGAGTACATCAACTCTGCGCCGTCTGGCAAATATTGGTTTGGCACCGACAGTAACGGGCGAGATGTTTACTCGCGCGTAATTGTTGGCTCGAGAATCATCATCGTGATTTCGTTTCTTGCAACGCTCTTGGGCGCTTTTCTCGGTGCATCTCTCGGCTTGGCAGCCGGTTATCTCAAGGGCAAATTCGACATGGTGTTAATGCGTATTCTCGAGGCGATCTCGGCAATTCCGGTGATCATCATTGCGCTGTTGGCAGTCGCAGCGATCGGTCGATCATCTTCGATCATCACCATTTTGATCATTGGGTTCATCTTTATGCCAAATGTGGCACGCACAGTTCGTGCCGCAGTTTTGGGTGAATCAGAACTCGAGTATGTCGCAGCGGCAAAGTTGCGCACTGAAAAGACTGCACACATTTTGTTTCGAGAAGTTCTACCAAACGTGTTGCCAACATTGATCGTCGAATTTACAGTGCGACTCGGATACGCAATTTTCGCAGTCGCGACGCTCTCGTTTTTGGGCGCAGGTCTCGAAGCTGGTTCGCCTGACTGGGGCACCCAAGTTGCAGACACTTGGTCGCTGATTTTTACAAACGTTTGGTGGCCGACTCTGTTTCCGTCGCTGGCCATCGCGTCAGTTGCTGTAAGCATCAACTTGATCTCTGATGCTTTGTTAGAGGTCTTTGAGTTATGACCACAACGCCAACACTTGAATTGCGCAACCTCGAAGTTGCCTACACCGTGCGCGGTATCGACCGACAGGTTCTTCGTGGTGTTTCGCTATCGATTGCCCCTGGTGAGGCATATGGGTTGGTAGGCGAGTCTGGCTGTGGCAAGTCGACTGCTGCTTTTGCAGCAATGCGCTATCTGCCGCGCAACGGCAAAATCACCAACGGTTCGATTCTCTTTGAAGGCAAAGACATAGTCGATATCAATGGTGATGAGGTAGCAAAACTTCGTCGATCGGCGATTTCGATGGTTTATCAAAACCCTGCGACGGCCTTGAACCCAACAATTCGTATCGGCAAGCAGATCGCCGAAGTGTTCGAACTGAACGGCGCTTCAAATTCTGATGCAATGATGATGGCTGAGCAAGCGCTTACCAAGGTGCAGATCGCCGACCCCGCGCGAGTTCTGCGACGCTACGCGCATCAATTGTCAGGCGGTATGGCCCAGCGCGTGGTCATAGCAATGGCGTTGGCATCTAATCCGCGACTATTAGTCATGGATGAACCAACGACTGGTCTTGACGCCACAGTTGAGGCCGAGGTTCTTGACTTAGTTCGTGAGTTGCGACGCGACACGGGCACCGCGGTTTTGTTTATTAGTCACAACCTCGGTGTGATTCGCAATATGTGCGATCGGGTAGGTGTGCTTTATGCGGGCGCGCTTGTCGAGCAAGGTGCCACAGCTGAATTGTTCTCGAACCCGAGTCACCCGTACACAGTTGGTTTGCTGCGATGCATACCGCGTGGTGGTTTGCACAAGAGCACCGATCGTTTAGACACGATTCCGGGTACGCCGCCAGCACTTGGCACGAACTTTGATGGCTGTGTTTTTGCCGCTCGTTGCTCATTGGCTGATGATAAATGCCGAACACAATTGCCCGAGATGGTGACAATTGATGGTTTGCATGTCGCACGATGCTTTCACAGTGAAAAAGCCGGTTCGATGCCACGTTCGATTGAGCAAATTGAGTACGCACCACAATCGACTGGCCATAAAGCTCAAGTCGGCGACACATTACTGAACATCAGTCATTTGTCGAAAGTCTTCAATCAAGACGGTCACAAAGTTCGCGTGATTAACGATGTGTCATTCACGCTCGGCGTTGGCGAAACTCTTGGTCTTGTGGGCGAGTCAGGCTCGGGCAAAACAACAATCGCCAAACTTGTGCTTGGTTTAACACCGCCTGAAGATGGTGGTGTCGTAACGCTCGATGGCAAAGGTCTTGCAAAAACTCTGAATCGTCGCGATGTTGCCGATGTCGGCGCAATGCAGATCGTGTTTCAGAACCCAGATCAGGCCCTAAATCGTCGGCATAGTGTGACACGAATCGTGAGCCGAGCAGTTGAGCGCTTGCGCAAATTTAGCTTGGCTGCAGCGCTAGAGCGTGCACACGAACTGCTTTCGGGTATGCGTGTCGATGCATCGCTTCACAGTGTGCGACCGGTGCAACTATCTGGTGGTTTGAAACAGCGTGTGGCTATTGCTCGCGCGTTTGCCGGTGCACCACAAATTGTTGTGTGCGACGAGCCAACTTCGGCCCTTGACGTTTCGGTTCAGGCTGCAATTTTGAATTTGTTGGTCGACTTGCAGAAGAAAGATCAAACAAGTTTCATCTTCATTTCACATGACTTGGGCGTAGTGCGATATATCTCTGACAAAATTGCAGTGCTTTATCTTGGTCGTGTAGTCGAGTTTGGAAGCTCGCAGCGTGTGTTCACTGGGCCTTTCCACCCATATACCGAGGCGCTGTTGTCATCAGTGCCGAATATCGACGGGTCGACACGAAAGCGAATACCGCTGACTGGCGTCGTGCCAAGCCCGAGTAATCCGCCAAGTGGTTGTGTGTTGAACCCGCGCTGCCCGCGCAAAGTCGGCTCGGGCTACGAGACTCTTTGCGAAACTGAAGAGCCGAACTTGACTGAAGTTGAACCCGGTCATTTCATGCGTTGCCACGTGCCGATGGCAAAACTCAAGCAACTACAAAGTTAGTTTTTTAATTTAGGCGCGCATGCGCGAACCTGATGGGTCGAGCACTGGTTCTAGTTGTAGCGATGCCGGTCGCATGTTGCCGATGATTTCAATTTCGAAACCTGTCGTGCCTGGCTTGGCCAGTTCGGCAGGTATATAGCCCAATGCCAGCGACACACCGCTGTAGTGGGCGTAGCCGCCACTGGTTATCCAGCCGACGACTTTGCCACCGTGAAACACCGGCTCGTCACCGATGACATCTGCCGGTCGTTCTTTGTCAACATCAACAGTGAACATCACGAGTTTGCGAGCGGGGCCTGTTTTCATTTCAGCCTCGACTGCAGCACGACCAATGAATTCGTGGTCGAACTTCATCGCGCGCTCCATGCCTGCTTCGAGAGGCGTGTAGATCGGTCGATATTCTCTAAACCAGGTGCCGAAGTTTTTTTCGAGGCGCATTGTGATGAGAGCCCTGAAACCAAACAGGCGCATGTCGAACTCGTTGCCCGCGTCCCAAATTAGATCAAACAGATAGCGCTGATATTCGGGGGCGATCCAGATCTCGTAGCCGAGGTCTCCGGTGTATGTCATGCGTGACAACCAGACAGGAGCGTTGCCGATGTTGACTCGGCGAAAACTCATGAAAGGAAAATCTTTTGTCGCCAACGAAGTGCTGGTGAGCTTTTGCAAAACATCACGCGATCGCGGACCTGCAACAGTGAGACCGACCAGTGAGAGCGCCAAGGTTTCGAAGCGAATCTGCGAGTTCTTCGGCAAGTGTGCCAAGAACCAGCGCGGATGGTGAATTTCGGCGGCTTGAGATCCGAACAAAAAGAACTCTTCTTCGCCGATGCGCGAGATTGAGAACTCTCCGACTATTTTGCCTTCGGGGTTGAGCATCGCAGTGAGAACTGTGCGGCCAATTTTTGGCAGGGCGTTGGTGAACAAGCTTTGTAGCCATGCTGCTGAGCCCGCGCCACTGACTTTATATTTGGCGAAGTTTGATGCCTCAGAAAAGCCGACACGTTCGCGAACTGCCCGCGACTCTTCGCCGACGTTTTTGAACGCATTCGATCGGTAGAAGGTGACATCTTCGATCGGTTCTTTGTCTTTGTCTTGAAACCACAACGGATGTTCGAGGCCGAAGCCTGCACCCATGACTGCATTGTGGTCAAGCAGACGATCG
>JANRBC010000018.1:0-498 GCA_030727685.1 Ilumatobacteraceae bacterium | reverse complement strand
GACGATCGTAAATCGGTGTCGTGTGCAAAGGTCGTGCTGCTGCAAGTTCTTCGTTCGGAAACGTGATGCGAAAGCGACGCGAATAGTTCTCGCGTACTTTTGCATTCGTGTATTCGAGAGTGGCGAAGTCACCGTAGCGAGCGACATCCATACCCCAAATATCTGCGCCCGGGTCGCCATGGACCATCCAGTTGGCAAGCGATAAGCCCACGCCGCCGCCTTGCGAGAGGCCAGCCATAACTGCACATGCCGACCACATGCCAGGCATACCTTTGATCGGGCCAACCAACGGGTTGCCGTCTGGCGAAAATGTGAATGGGCCATTGACGAATTTTTTGATGCCTGCGCGACCGACTGCAGGGAAGTGAGCAAAACCGCGCTCAAGTTCTGGCGCGATGCGCTCGAGGTCGTGAGGCAACAGTTGAAACACGAAGTCCCACGGTGTTTCTTTTGGTGACCACGGACGATTGTTTTGCTCATAGGTGCCGAGCAAGATGC
>JANRBC010000017.1:8090-9331 GCA_030727685.1 Ilumatobacteraceae bacterium | reverse complement strand
TCAGCAACGCGCTGTTTAACTTGCTCGGCAGTGCCGGCAATCACGATGTCAGCGGGTCCAGCCGCACCTTCGTGGTCGAGCATCGCGCGATAACTCGGTAACTGACCGTAAATCTGAAAAACCTTTGCCGCAGTTTCGGTCGCCCGAGCAACATTGTTCGTCACGCAAACTGGCAACGCTGCAATCACACGTGGCGCTTTGCGCTCGGCTTTCTTGGCCGCCTCAACAATTGTCGGCACAGTTAGAGACTTCAAAGTCTTAGGCCCTGTGCACCATGTCAAAGTGCCGTCGGCGAGTGTGCCAGTAACACGCAACATTTGCTCGCCAAGCGCAGCAACAACAACCGAAAACGGCGAAGACCCAACACCAGAGAGCGAACCGCGCGTCGTCAAAGTCTCACCTGCAAAATTTGAATTCTCACATCGTGAGAGAGGCATCAAAATCGAAAGATATTCGCGCAAATGCCGCACCGGCTTTTCATACGACATGCCGAGCATTCCTTCAATCACAACTTTGTGACTGAGACCAATACCGAGACAAAGTCGACCATTTGAGGCCGCGTTAACTGTGTGGCATTGTTGCGCGATCGCCATTGGATGCCTCGGGTATGTTGGCACGACACTCGTACCCAGTTCGATTCTCGGCACTTCGCGTCCGACGATTGCTAACGCAGTAAGCGCATCGTGACCAAAAATATTTGGCGCCCAATAACTTGCAAAACCATCACTCTCAGCCTGTCGTGCTTCGGCGACAACATCATCAAGCGTGCCCGAATTTACTGTTCCACCAAAGATTCCAATTTTCATTTTCTGCTGCCCCTGTTATGTTTTCTGTTTGCTAGTCACGCTAGACGGTGCGCAACTCGATGTCGCATTCGTGCGCACTTACGGGGTCGACTCAGGCGTTGGCTCATCGACAGAATCAACTGGCTCGGGCATCACGTCTTTTGCTGCCGCAGAGTCATCACGAAACTTCGATTCAAGGCACTTGCCTTCTCTAAACGGCGCAATATCGAGAGCCCGCGCAACAGCAACAGCAAAAACACTTCGGCCTTTTGGTGAGAGATGAATGCCGTCAGCGTTGAGGACACTTTTTTCTTTAGAAATCGTCTCCCAATCAAGAACCGAAACATTTTCTGACTCGCCCGCAATCACGTTGATCGCTGCATTTACTTCGCGTTGAGAATTTCTGAACAAAGAAGTCGTCACCAACAAAACTGGCCTCGGCGCGAGTTTTGACAC
>JANRBC010000017.1:0-7990 GCA_030727685.1 Ilumatobacteraceae bacterium | reverse complement strand
CCCACCGGCAACTTCAGGTAGATCAATTTCAAAGCCTTCGGGCAAAGTTATTGCCGTACCGAAGTCATAACCAGGTATTCGCCCGACACCAGACAACTCATCTGAGTCGCCACTGCCGATATTGAGCGAGGTGCAACTTGTAAGAAATGCAGCACCAACTAAAAAAATCAGCTTCTTGATCAAGCCACCGTCACTTCAACTCGCGCATCATTGAAACACGCACCACTTGCCAAGTCGTTTAATTCATCAGGCGCAAAGGCATTCGATGTCAAGCCAGTTTGTGTCGCCCGCAACCACAAGCCTTTAGGCATAAAGCACACGCCTGGTCGCATAGTTTCGTCAATCACCAAATCAATTTCGATTGACGCCACATCATTTCGCACGATCACCCGCTGCGCATTGCTCAATTTGCGATGCGCTGCATCTTGCGGATGCATCGAGATTGCGACACGCGGTGGGTCGGTGTCGGCAAACATCGAGTTGATCGTGTGCGATGTTGCTGGCGAAATCAAAACCAACGGATACTTTTTCTCAGACTCGCGATACTGCGGAAGCGGCAGTTCACTATCAGCAACAAACAAGCGTGCTCGCTTGTCACCAAAAGTCGGCCAAGTATCTTTAAATTGCACGGTCGTGCCCGGTTTGCGCAACTGCAAAGAATGCATCTTCTGCTCGGCAATTCGATCGGCAATAGATTGCGGATCACCATTAAATTCATCGGCGCTAAAACCCAGTCGAGTTGCTAGCCCCGCTGCGAGTTCATTGTTCGTGCGCGATTCTCCAACACGCTCAATGACAGGGCTAATTACTTGTGCGGTATACGAACCATATGAACCTACAAGATCATGAACTTCAAAGTGCGTCGTCGCCGGCAAAACAACATCGGCAAACTTCGCCGTGTCTGTCATCACTTGGTCATGTACGACTGTGAAAATTTCTTCATTTGCCAAACCAGCGAGCATGCCAACTTGATCAACTGCAGTTACCGCAGGGTTCGCACCCTGAACCAAAAATACTTTTGCTTCAACCGGCCAAGCGCCAGCATCACCACGCAAAACGCGACCGACATGATTCATATTCAAAGTTCGCTGCGTTGGTCGGGCCACATCTTTTGGCCATGGCGCATGAACATCAACCGAAAAACCATCGCTGGTCGAAGCCAAAATGCCAGAACCATTTGTGCCGAAGTGCCCGGCAACCAACCACAAACCGAGTACCGCCAACACACTGCTGCCACCGTTGCGGTTTCGTTCAGGGCCATAGCCCATTCGCAAAACTGCTGGCTGCGTATTTGCGATCAACTCAAACAACTCGCGTATTTTGTCGAGAGAAACATCGCAGATCTTGCTTGCATCTTCAAGTGTGTATTTGCTCGCCGCTGTCAAAAACTCTTTGCTGCCTGTTGTGTGCGATTCAAGAAACTGAGTCGCAACTTTGCCTGTGCGCACGAGTTCATTGCTCAGTGCATATGCCAAAACCACGTCAGTCCCGGGGCGCACCGCCAAATGTAAATCTGCACGCGATGCAGTGCCCGTCGCTCGTGGGTCGACCACGACAAGTTTGCCCCCTGCTTTTTGAACCTTCGCCAAGAGTGGCAACAAGTGAGTGCCACTAACTGCTGGGTTAGCGCCCCAGACGACAACGAGTTTTGCATCGACAACATCAAGCGTGTCGATGCTCAGCATTTCACCGAATACTTGGTCCCATGCGGCGCCGTAAGTCGCGGCACAGATCGTGTGCAGAATTTCTGGCGCACCCAAGCGAGCAAAGAGATGTGGCGTCAGATAGTTTGCTTCAAGTTTTGGCGCCGAAGAGTTGTATAGATACGGCAACACCGAATCAACTCCATGACTCGCGATAGCCGTCTTAATCTTCTCGGCAACTAAGTCGAGTGCTTCATCCCAAGTTGCCGAACGAAACTCACCACTACCCTTTGCGCCAACCCGAATCAACGGCGTCATTATTCGTTCAGGCGAGTAAACCCTGTCAGCATGATGTTTCACTTTTTTGCAAATCCAACCGTCTGTCAATGGATTTGATAACTCATCAACTGGCGCTGCATCAATTTTTGTAATGCGACCAAGTGTCAAAGTCACTTCAAGTGAGCATGCATCGGGGCAATCTAACGGACATGCAGTTCGCACTAATACTTTTTCGGCGACTTTTTCGGCGACGTTGTCCATACACCTATTATCGCACGAGCGTCGCTCACCTCTGATTGCCTATTTAGTTGTTGATTCTTCGGCAGATAACTCGTCAAAAGTATCGATGTTGCGAAGTTGCTTGAATTTATACCAGAAAATACCGACGACGCCGAGTGTTGCAATACCTCCACCGACGACAGTTGACTTCACCCCAACGAGTTGCGACATAGCACCAGATTCGAATGCACCAAGTTCGTTTGTTGCGCCGATGAAAACATTTTCAACTGCCGAGACGCGACCTCGTTTGTCATCGGGCGTCACTAGTGGCACTATTGCTCCGCGCACGAACACGCTGATCATGTCACCCGCACTCAAAATCATGACCGCAAAAAACGCAACCCAATAATTGCTCGTCAGACCGAGAACGACAGTGCCCAAACCAAATACGGCAACTGCAATCAACATCGCCCGACCAACGTGTCGGCGAATTGGTCTGAATGCCAAAAGCGCAGCCGTGCTTGCCGCACCAATACCGACAGACGCTCGCAGCCACCCATAGGCAACATCACCGACCATCAGTTGATCTTTAGCAATCACTGGCAACAGCGCAATTGCGCCACCAAATAGAACTGCGAAGAGGTCAAGCGAGATTGCCGCTAACAATATTGGTGTGCGTCGAATAAATCGCAGGCCTTCCATTGCTGAATGCAATGTTGGTCTTTCTGTTTTAACGGTTGGCGCCGAAATTATTTTCAATTTGATTCGCGAAATCAAAATCATGCCAAGACCAATAAGACCTGCCGATGTTGCATACGCAATCCATGGTGCGGCGGCATACAAGAAACCCGACATCGCCGGACCGACGATCATTGCACCCGTCCATACCGCCGAATACATCGCAACCATTTGTGGCAACCCGTGTTCAGGGGCGATCATCGGCCCGATCGATCGCATTGCGGGTGTAACAAATGCGCGCGACGCGCCATATGCAATTGCAATTGCAAACATCGGGGCAACACTTGTTGGGTTTGTGCGCGAATAAAAAACAAGCGCCAACGCACACAGCAATTCGCCAGACATCGCCGTCACAGCGACTCGACGCCGGTTATAACGATCGGCAACCGAGCCTGTAACAAAAACAAGCAACGCAACTGGCAAAAACTCAGCGAGGCCGAGCCAACCGATATCAATTTCACGACCCGTGATGTCATATATGTGTTTGCCAAGCGTTGCCGCTTGCAGCATCAAGCCAACATAAAGCGCCGAATTAGCGATGATAAATGACTTAACAGCGGGTGCTTCAAAAACTTGCCGTGCGGTGAGTTTTACCGGTTCGACAGAGCTCGAATCACCTCGAGTATTTAAGTCATCTGGCGAATCCACGGCGTCAATAACTTACTCTGCCTTGGCGCAACCAATAGATATAGACAAGACTCTGAGCATGTCTTTATCTGACCTCGCCCGACAAACGCAATTCGTCGACGGTGTTGGTCAGGCCGAACTCGTCGCATCGGGCAAAGTTTCGGCCAGCGAACTACTTGAAGCAACCATCGAACGCTATTTGGCATTCAACCCAGCAATTAACGCAATCAATATCACTTGGCTCGAACACGCGCGAGAACTGGCGAAAAAATTCAAGCCCAGCGCAGACAAAAAATTTGGTGGTGTGCCGTTCGTGTTAAAAGACTTGGGTGCGCCATACGCCGGTCAACACATGTCGAACGGCAATATCGCACTCAAAAACGCCAACTACATCGCACCCACAAATTCAAATCTTGTCCAAAAGTTTGTTGATTCGGGTCTAATTACTTTTGGTCGAACAAATTCACCAGAGTTCGGCAGCGTGCCAGTTACCGAACCATTGGCTTGGGGCCCAACGCGCAACCCTTTCGATGTCGCTCGCACTTCTGGTGGTTCGAGCGGTGGCAGCGCCGCAGCAGTAGCCGCTGGCATCGTGCCGATGGCTCACGCCAGTGACGGCGGTGGCAGCATTCGCATTCCGGCTGCATGTTGCGGTCTGGTCGGTCTAAAAACTTCGCAAGGACGAATTTCGCTTGCGCCATTTGGCGACGAAGCCAACTTCAGCGTTCACTTTGCAGTTACTCGAACCGTTCGCGACACTGCAGCGTTGCTCGACGCCGTGCATGGCCCTGGCGTTGGCGACAGAGTCATTGCTCCGGCACCAACTCGTCCATATATAGATGAAGTCGGCGCTGACCCAGGCAAACTTCGCATTGGTTTCATTGATCACCACATAACTGGTGCCACAATCGACAATGAATGCGTGCAGGCCGTGCGCGACACTTGCAAACTTCTCGAATCACTCGGCCACCATGTTGAAAATTCGTGGCCACAAGCACTCGAGAACGCCGATTTCTCTGGCAAGTTCACCGCGATGTGGTCGACAAACATGTCAGTCGGTTTGAACACGCTCGCCCAAATGCTCGGGCGCCCAGTAACCAAAGATGATGTTGAGCTAATGAACTGGACAATGGCCGAATATGCAAAAAGCAAAACTGCAACTGATTATGCGCAGGCCGTTTATACCTCGATGGTTTTTCGCCGCATGTTGCAACAGTGGTGGGCCGACGGGTTTGATCTTTTAATTACCCCGACAACTTCGCAACTGCCGCTGCCAATTGGCACGATTCGAAATATGCCCGAAGACCCGATGGGTGCACTACGTATCGCCGGCGACTGGATACCGCTAACGCCGCCATTCAATACTTCGGGCCAGCCTGCGATCAACGTGCCTTTGCAATGGACCCACGATGGCATTCCGGTCGGCGTGCAGATCGTCGCAGCATATGGACGCGAAGACTTGCTGATTCGGGTCGCATCACAGCTAGAAATCGCCCAGCCGTGGGCACATCACACGCCAACTCTGTAACACCCTTCGGCGAAGATTGCTCTTCCCCAAAAAGAAACAGAGCAAACAATAAATGAATACATTCACTGAAAACTCAGTCAAATACGAGCGCATCGCAAAGCCAAAACACGGCAGCGAAGACTGGCTCAGACTTCGCTGGCGCGACAGCAATGGCCGTTGCACTTTCGGCGCGTCCGATGCGCCAGCACTTATGGGCGCGTCACCATATTCGACTCGGTCAGATCTTTTCTTTGACAAAAGTGTCGACCCAACAGTCGAAGACGACAAGCCAGTTTTTCGCCGCGGCAACGTGCTCGAGCCGGCGCTACTCGAAGAAGCCTCTCATTTGTTGGGCATCAATGTGTTTACCCCGTCGGTTATGTATCGCGCTGGTCGATTCACTATCTCTAAAGATGGCGTCGACAACGAAGAATGCCCAACTGTTGGCGTCGAGGCAAAAACAACTTCGCGATACAGCGTGCACACCGCCGACGATTTGCCTTTCGAATGGCGCTGGCAAGGTTGGGCTCAACAGTCAGTGCTCAATGTGCCTTTGTTTTTCATCGTTCTCGACCGTGATCTTCGCATCAGTTTCGTCGAATTGCCGCGCAATCAAGAAGCCATCGATCAACTTTGGGCCGAAGCCGAACGCTTTGGTTCTCTCGTCGACTCTGGCGCTCGCGCCGATTCTGAAATCAATCAGTTCAGTGCAGAACAAATCTCGTCGCTCTATCGCGCAACGCCGACTGCAACCGAACTGCCCGAATCAGCGCGTGCAGTTTTGGCAAATTTGCGCGAAGCACGCGAAACCCGGCGTCAAGCCGAAAAACAAGAAGCGATCGCCAAAGACGAACTCGCCCGCTTGCTGCTCGAAAACGAAATTGGCCTTCTTGACGGCGAACAGGTTGTCACATGGCGCGAACATCCGGGCAAGCAAGCACTCGACTCAAAGCGATTGCGCGTCGAACTGCCTGAGGTCTATGAAAACTTTTTAAAAGTTGGCGACCCGTTTCGAGTAATGCGAGTTAAATAAATTATTTCGCACTGGCCAGTCGCAACATCCAGTGCTTCCAAATAATCACCATCGCTGCCGTGTCGAGTTCGCAATATTGCAGCAACATTTTTTTAACAGCATCTCGATGTTTGGCGTCATTACGGCTTAAGCCATACATCATCTCTTGATAACTACGCATCGCGCCAATACCGTCACGCACCGCTTCAACAGCGGTCTCTTTTGCCTCGTCGTCGGCAATGTTGTTGCGCTCGGCTTCTAAGATCAAGCCCGTTAAAGCGCTATACGGGTCGAGTGCGCCATCAAGGCTCTCGCGAAAATATTTTGCAAACCACGGGTCACGCCATAGTTCTTCGTTGCTACCCCAAATCGCAGGCAAAACATATTTGATGCTCAGACTGCCACCCATTTTCGGATGGTAATAGTGCTCGCCGCAAAGTTCGAGCAAGTCTTGCACTCGCCCTCCGTCTTTGCGGTCGGGCACGATCGCGTCGATCCATGCGGCAATTTTTTTGTCAGGGTGGCTATAACTCGTCATCTGACGACGAATGTCGCGCAAGGTTGTCTGTTCGAAGTTGCTCCACACGAAAATCGTGCCACTTTCGCCTACTGCATCGCGCAAGGCGCTTGCGAAACTAAAACTCGGAAACGCATCGTCGACGTTTATCCATTCGGTGTGTTGCAACTCTTTGTCGCCAGGCTTCAAAATCGTGTGACAACTAAATTGAAACGCAATCTGCTCGTATGGTTGCATGCCTTTGTGATACGGCACGGCCAATCGCGAAGTTTCAAAGTCAACAAAATGCAGCGGATACTCGCAAGCTTCGAGTTCATCTTTCAGCAGTGGGTCGACCCACTCGGTGCCAGTTTTCGTGCACTCAAGTTGTCGAATCTGTCGCTTGCCTGTCGATTTATTTTGATCAATTATCTTTGGCGGTATCTCGACAAGTTTTGAGATGCCATTTTTGATCAACCAATTAAGACCTTCTTTGCTGTTGCCCGCTGCGTCGGCCAAAAAGCCAATTTTGAACAAGTCAACAACGTGCGGATCGCCAGCGGCGAGCGCACCCCAACATTCGGCAAATCCATTGCGCAAACTGCCGATATTGCGATATTCGCAATCGCGACACTTGCTGCCTAGTGGCGGCTCGAGTGCAATCGTCGGATCTTCAGAAATTCTCGATAACCATTTTGCCTGCGATCGCACCGTGGCGATTAACTCATCAACCTCGAGACGCACATTTAGAAAACCTAAAAAATGCTGGCTGCGCAATGCCGCAATGTCGCCATGATAAACCGCTCGCGGCCCAGTGCTGCCAGGGTCTTTGTCGGTGATTAATTCGACTTTGTTAAATATCGCTTCTTCGTGACAAGTTTTTGCCTTATCAACCAAACACAACTCAGGCACAACTTCAAGGTCGGGGTAAATGAGTTCAAGCACATTCGTTTGATAGGTGATGTCTAATAAATAGTCGCGCCAGTCGCTGAGAATGCCACCTTGCTTGCCACGAAACGGTGTCGGGTCGAGAACCGAATCAAAACTTGCCGCCTTTACTTCAATTAGACGAAGCACATTGTCTTTGCGCTGCAAAATGTCAACGCGCACCAACATGCCGTCGACCACAAATGTCGGCTCAAACCACATGCCATCGCCAGGCACTGACATGAGTCGCGCAGTCGCCTGCTCTGGTGTTTCGCCTGCTTGCGGCACGACCCAAACACCGTTGTCAAATAGCGCTCGCGCCAGTGCTTCGACCATAAATCCGCCGTCCGCAAAAAACTCAAGAAACGAATTCGCATTGTTTAGCGACGGGTAACCAGATTTAAAATATTTGAGTTTGACCGGGCAGTCACACCCGAGCAAAAAGTTTGATTTCGAGAGCAGCGTCTCGCGATCGGTCATCAAAACAACTTACAACGCAACTGTCGCAAGGTTTGCGACTATCACTCTTGCGACTATTGCGT
>JANRBC010000016.1 GCA_030727685.1 Ilumatobacteraceae bacterium | reverse complement strand
GGCAGTGGCGACCCACACCTTTGGCTATCTCCTGCGACAATGCTCGAAATGCTTCCGGCACTGACAACTGCGCTTAGCCAAGCAACAGGCGCAGATCTCTCGGCCGAGGCAACAGCCCTCACGACAAAATTGCAAGATCTCGACGGCGAAGTTGAGTCAATCATCAACGGTCTTGGCGAATGCAACCTCGTTAGTGGCCACGACGAGATGGGCTACTTCGCCGACCGATATGGTTGCGAAGTAATCGGCGTGATCATTCCGTCATTTACAACCACCTCCGAGGCCACTGCCGGTGAAATAGCCGAACTCAAAAAACAAGTCGAGCAAAATAAAGTGCCGGCAATTTTCACGGGTCTTGGCGTCTCACCAGACACGGCAACTCAACTTGCCAAAGAACTCGGCATAAAAGCCGTCACGCTTTCAACTCACTATCTCGACGGCGCTGCGAACTACCAAGAGTTCATTCTCAAGTTGACTAATCAAATTGCAGAAGCACTCGGCTAACTCGTATCAGTCATTACTGTTGTAAACGTGAGTTGGCTCAATAACAGCATGTTCATCGAGCCATTCGCCAACAACGAGTTCTTGAGGCTCTCGCTAGTTGCCGGCATTCTCGTCGCCTTCACTTGTGCGATCGCCGGCACTTTCGTTGTCTTGCGTGGTCTCGCATTTATTGGCGATGCACTCGCCCACGGCGTATTGCCTGGCATCGCCACGGCAATGCTTTTGGGTGTCTCGGGCGTGATTGGCGCTGCCGTTGGTTCGCTCGTGATGATGGCTGGTGTCAGCGTTGTCTCACGACGGTTTCGCCTATCGGGCGACACCGCAATTGGTTTGCTTTTCGTCGGCATGCTGGCACTTGGCGTGATGATCACTTCTCGTTCTCGCACTTTTGTCGGTGATCTTTCGAGAATTTTGTTCGGCGAATTACTTGGCGTCAACTCTGGTGACCTAGTTCTGCAATTCGTCGCACTGGTTATTGTCGCTGTCGTTGCATTCATCGCACGACGACCATTTTTGTTGCTCTGCGTCGATGAAGGCTTGGCCAAGACTTCAGGTTTCTCTAGTCGCCTGTTTCAAAACCTGATGTTGATGATCGTTGCCATTACGGTCATCGCCAGTTTTCAAACAGTCGGCACGTTGTTGGTTCTTGGCATGCTGATTGCCCCTGCTGCAACTGGTGCACTATTTGCACGCCGCATCTCAACGGTGATGCTGATCGCCTCTTTGGTTGGGTCAATCTCAACTTATGTTGGTTTGCTAATCAGCTATCACTTCGACCTCGCCGCGGGTGCCAGCATCGTGCTGACAACCGTGCTGATCTTTGCCGCAGCCGCAACCTATACAGAAATCAAAAAAGCGATCGCCGACAATAGCCATGAAGAGCACGAACATCCACACAGTCATGCTGGGTCACACGTCAGATGATTAGTACTGCTGAGTTCACGATCAAGACTGAGCGTCTTGCAGTCGGCTACTCAAAGTTTCCGATTGTCAGCGATATATCGCTCAGCATGCAACCTGGCGAACTCTTGGTGTTGATCGGCACCAACGGTTCTGGCAAATCGACGATCTTAAAAACATTGGCTGGCCTGCTACAGCCAGTTAATGGTGACCTTGAAATTCTCGGCGCTGCGACTGGCTCTTTACCCAAGCGCGTGGCCTATCTACCGCAACATCCAGTATCAACTCACACTTTGCCGCTGCGCGTTCGAGATGTCGTTGCGATGGGCAGGTTCGCTCATCTCGGACTCTTCAAAAAACCGACTACTCACGACAACCAAATCGTCGAAAGTTCAATGCGCCTCACAGGCATCGAATCGCAGGCCAACGACCCGATTCGAGATTTATCTGGTGGCCAGCAACAACGCACTCACCTGGCGCAAGTTTTAACCCGACAAGCCGAAGTCTTGTTGCTCGATGAACCAACTGCGGGCCTAGACATTAACGGCCGCAAACTTGTTGCCGACCTAATCGCCAGTGAACGAGCGCGCGGTGTCACAGTCGTGATGGCAACTCACGAATTGCAAGACGCTGAAAGTGCCAACACTGTGATGCTGTTGGCTCAGCGTGTCGTCTCGATCGGCAAACCAGAAGTTGCATTGCGCGACGAATATTTGCGCGAGTGTTTCGGCTTCACCCAGCCGCACTAGTTCTCGAGTGCCAGCAACTTGCGTTTGATAGACAACCCACCGCCATAACCACCGAGTGTGCCATTCGAAGCAATCACACGATGGCACGGAAGAATAATTGCAACAGGGTTCTTGCCGTTCGCCGAACCGACTGCACGAAATGCTTTTGGTTTGCGCACAAGTTTTGCTTGTTGCGCATATGAAACTGTCTTGCCGTACGCAATTTTGTTGAGCGCATACCAAACTGATTCTTGAAATTCAGTGCCCGAGATATCGAGTTTGATCGAAAACTTCTTGCGTTTGCCGGCAAAATATTCACGCAACTGTCTTTCGGTTTGTGTGAGATGGACACTTGCTTTGCTTGAAACACTTTTTGCAGTCGACAACTTCTTTGCACCAAAAATCACCTGTTGCAAACCCTTTGGCGATGCAACCAAAGTGAGACTGCCAATTGGTGTCACGATCACTCGCGATGCAGTCAAGTCTGCGTTGAGTTTTGCTCTAGCCTTCATTTATGACCTCCAATGAAATGATAAACATCGAGAGCCCAGCCAACAAACGCATCGCTTTGGTCGCTCACGACAACATGAAGCGCGAGATGCTCGAGTGGGCAACCGAACACAAAGACGAACTGAATCGACATACGCTCATCGCAACCGGCTCAACTGGCAAACTAATTGCCGACAGCACGGGGCTGAAAATTGAGCGCATGCGCAGTGGGCCACTTGGTGGCGATCAACAAATCGGCGCACGAATCTCTGAGGCCGGCATCGATATTTTGCTCTTCTTTTGGGACCCACTCGAACCACAACCGCACGACCCTGACATTCGGGCTTTGTTGCGCATTGCCGTTGTCTGGAATATTCCGGTTGCCTGCAACCGAGCAAGCGCCGACTTTATTTTGAGTTCGCCACTTATCGGCGCGACGTATCAGCGCCGCGTGCCGAAGTATTAAAAACTAAATGCTTGGCGGCGGTGGCGGCCCAAAACGATTTTCACCCGAATCGCCGCTTTGCAAAACCAAATACAAGTTATAAAGAGGCACCAAGATAAACCACCCAGCGCGATCGACGTCGTGCACGCGACGAATTGCAACCGCAATCGACGGCAAAAAAGTAACGAACGAACCTAAATTGCCGAGCGAACTGTTGATCGACGAGAGCAACAAACTCAAAATCACGGTGAACAAAGCCCACCACCAATATTCGGCGCGCGATGCACGGCCTTTGAAGTTTGTGTAGTTCTGAAATCCAGAACGAATTGCGGTTTGAAAGTTCACAGCGATTAGATGTTAGTTATTCGCCGCCAGCGGGCTTTGGTTCTTTCGGCAATGCCAAGACTCGCTCACCAACAATGTTGCGTTGAATCTGACTTGTGCCGCCCCAGATAGTTTCTGATCGCGAAAAAAAGAAACTCGACATCATCGGTGACGTCGGGTAGTTAGCCCTTCGCTTGTCACGCATCGCACCTGGCCAAGTGCCAGATTCAGGACCAGTGTCAACCAACATCGAATAAGCGCCGTAAATATCTAGACCGAGTTCCATTGCGTTTTGATGCATCTCTGACCAGAACATTTTGTTGCCCGCACCAAGTGCAATCACACCAAAATCTTTGGTGCCGGCGAGCGTTGAACTTAATGAACGCAACCCGTTGAACCGCAAGATTTGAATTTTGGTGTAGTACTGCATCAATCGTTGACGAATCGAAGCGTCGTTAATTTTGCCGTTTGCTTTGGCCTGAGCAACAAACAATTTATATTCTTCTTCAAATCGTCGAAAGCCAGTTGTCGCACTCATGCCACGCTCGAAAGCCAAGGTGCTGTTAGCAACTTTCCATCCGTTATTAACGCCGCCCACGACATTGTCTTTCGGGCAACGTGCATCAGTGAAGAACACTTCGCAGAACTCTGCAGTGCCATCAGGTTGTGTAATGCCACGAACTTCAATGCCAGGTTGTTTCATCGGCACCAATAAATATGAAATGCCTTTGTGTTTCGGCGAGTCTTTGTCGGTGCGAGTTAGCAAAAAGCAATAGTCAGCGTGATGGCCCTGTGTTGTCCAAACTTTTTGTCCGTTGATCACCCATTCGTCACCGTCAAGCACTGCCGTTGTCTTGACGCTTGCAAGGTCGCTGCCCGAATTGGGTTCGCTGAAGCCTTGGCACCAACGCATTTTGCCGCTCAAGATTTTTGGCAAGAACTCGCGCTTTTGTTCTTCGGTGCCGTATTGCAACAGGGTCGGCCCGACAAGAGTGTCACCAAAAAAATCGGCACGCATCGGCGCGCCAGCATTGGCAAATTCTTCTGCGAGCACCACACCTTCGAGAACTGACAAACCTTTGCCGCCATATTCCTTTGGCCACGTCGCACAAATCCAACCGCCGACAAACAATTTTTCAGCCCAAGTCTCGTTAAATTTCTTGCGCTCTTCGGGCGACATCTCATAGCCATCTTCGAACCAACGGGGTGGCAAGTTCTCTTTCAACCACTGCCGAATCTCTGCTCGCCTAGCTTCGGCTTCTGGGGTATACGTCAACATCTTGTCCTCTATTGTTGCCGTTTTCGATGGCGTAAGTCCACTTGGGTCAATGAGAATTTTGGCTCACTCACTAGGCTTGCGAAATGGTCGAAGTCGCCGAACGCTGGACACACCAATGGAAAGAACTCTACGAAGAAGTCATCAACACTGGTCTTTGCACGGGCTGTGCTGGTTGCGTAATTTCTTGTCCTCACGATGTGATCGGCTACGAGCACGAAGAAGGCAAATACAAACCGTTTCACCTTGAAGAAGAACTCGGTCTCGACAACTGCATTCACGGAGAAAAGGGGTGCACAAGTTGCACCCGCGCGTGCCCTCGCTTTCGCGCCTGGGAGCCCGAGGCCGACATGCATTTGTTTGGTCGTCAACGCAAAGATGAAGAAATGTACGGTCAATATCGCCAGTTGCTTCTTGTTCGTGCTGCAGACGAAGTGACCCACAAAAAAGGTCAAGACGGCGGTTTCGTCGGCGCGATGTTGATTTGGCTTCTCAAGCACGACTACATCGATGCTGCACTTACAAGTTTTGTTGAAGGCGATGGCTCTTCATGGAAGGCCCTGCCTGGTCTCGCACGCACACCCGAAGAAGTGCTCGCATCTTCGGGCAGTCGTTACACATATTCGGCGAACACTCTGGCGATGCGCGATGCCGAAAAAGAAGGTCTGAAGCGTCTCGCTCTTGTCGGCATGAGTTGTCAGTCGTCAGCATTGCCAATCATGTGGAAGCGCAAAGCCGGAAAGGTCGGCAAACCATTTTTGTTCAACATTGGCTTGTTGTGTTCAAAAACTTTTGATGATGCAATTTTTGAAGAACTGTTTTTGGCCAAATACGGTTTGAAAAAAGAAGAAATGGTCAAAATGAATATCAAAGGTGTCTTTCAAATCTGGATGCGCGACGGCTCGTATCACGAAATTGATCTCAAAGAATGCCACAAGTGGACACGCGAAGGTTGCAAGATGTGTCCAGACTTCGCAGCCGAACATGCCGACATTTCAACTGGTGGCATCGGCGAAGACAACGACTGGACTCTCTGCGTCGTGCGCACCGAACTTGGCGAAGAAGTAATGAACCGAATGATCAAAGATGGCTCAGTTGTTGCACGCCCCGCCGAGACCGATGCAACTGCGATGAAACTGTTGCGTCTGCTCAGCATTGTCAGCCGTCGACGTTGGCCAGAGTTTGCCGACAAGGCGGTGAGCGTTGGCGTTCCACCTCCTAAAAAGAAGGCTGACGGCTCGGCGCCAGCAGCGCACTAAACAATTTCATGGACCCAAGTATTTTTCGTGATGTTCTGACGGCGCTTGCCGGCGTTGCAACTGGCGTTATGTCGGGCACTTTCGGCGTCGGTGGTGCCGTCATCTCGACACCTGCAATTCGAGCGTTGGGTTGCTCTGCAGCACTTGCCGTTGGCACAACACTGCCTTCGATTTTGCCCGGCGCCATAACTGGCTCATGGCGATATCGACACGGCGAACTTATTCAATGGAAGGTTGTTGCGTTTACTGCACCAAGTGGCATTGTTGCCGCGATTCTCGGTGCTTGGGTTTCGCCGCGCATACCTGGCGATGGCCACTTGCTGATGGTGTTTACAGCGCTGCTCTTGATGTGGAGTTCGATCAACATGATTCGCAATGTTTCTCCGCGAGAGCCACGCAACGCGAGCGATGCGAGTGAAAATGCTCAAGCAAAAACGAATCTGCGTGACTCGCAGAGTTTTTTGGCCACACTCACGGGTCTTGTCGCTGGCGGACTCTCGGGTCTGCTCGGTGTCGGTGGTGGCATCGTGATGGTGCCGTTGTTTCGTCGTTGGCTTGCCTTGCCAATGAAGAATGCAGTTGCAACCTCTTTGATCTGTGTCGGTTGTTTTGCAATACCTGGCACGATCACCCACTCGATTGAAGGTGGCATCGATTGGCGATATGCGATATGGCTGACGATCGGCGTTGTTGTTGGTGCGCCTTTTGGTTCAAAGATGGCGCTCAAGATGAGCGACAAAAAACTTCAGCGTGTTTTTGGTTTGTTCTTGGCTGCAGTCGCCGTTGCTTACGGTGGTGGCGAACTACTCGCTTTGTAATTTCAGCGCGCCAACTTCACCGCTGTCTTAAACACACTGTCAAACATTTTTTCAGTGAGTTTGCCCGTAAATGTATTCTGCTGACTCGGATGATATGAGCAAACAATTTTGTACTTCTCGTGATTCACTACAACGCCGTGGCCAAACTTTGGACGGGGTCGAATTGCTAGCTCGTCACAAACTGCAGTCAGCGAAAATGAACCCAAACAGATAATTACTTTGACCTGATTTAGTAACTCGAGTTCGCGAGTTAAAAACTTCGAGCACTTCTTGCGCTCGTTCGGCGTTGGTTTATTGTCGGGTGGCGCACAACGAACCGCCGTTGACACCCAAGCATTTTTAAGTTTTAAACCATCATTGCGCGAAATTGATTCGGGCTGCGATGCCAATCCTGCTTTATGCATCGCCCTGAACAACCAGTCGCCACTGCGATCACCAGTGAAAATTCGACCTGTGCGATTTGCGCCGTGCGCGCCGGGGGCGAGTCCCAAAACAAGAATTTTTGCCCGCATGTCGCCAAAACCTGCAATTGGCTTTCCCCAATAAGTTTCACTTGCATATGATGCTCGCTTTTCGACTGAAACTTTTTCGCGCCATTTCACGAGTCGTGTGCACTTGTGACATTCGGTTATCTCGGTTGCGAGTTTGTTGAATTCACTTTGAATCGCCACACCACGAGATTATGCGCTGTGGCGATAGTTTGAAGATCTGAAATGACAACCAAAAAAACCAAGCCACAGGCTTCGACGGTGATCATCATGGTGCGTCATGGCAAAACACCGAGCACGGGCAAATTATTGCCGGGTCGCGCCGCTGGCCTGCATCTCAGCGATGTCGGCCAAAACGAAGCGATTGAAGTTGCCAAACGATTGAGCAAACTAAAGAAGGTCTCAGCGATCTATTCTTCGCCACTCGAGCGTGCGCGCGAGACTGCTGCCCCGATCGGCAAGATTCTCGATAAAAAAATAGTCATCAATAAAGGTCTGCTCGAGTGCGACTTTGGCAAATGGACGGGCAAAGAACTCGGCAAGTTGATGAAACTGCCAGAGTGGTCAACAGTTCAGCGCGCGCCAAGCACTTTTCGGTTTCCGAATGGCGAGAGTTTCACCGAGATGCAAAGTCGAATGGTCTCAACTCTTGACGATTTGCGTAAAGCACATCCAGGCGGCATCGTCATCTGCGTTTCGCACGCTGACCCAATAAAAGCAGCCGTTGCTCATGCGATGGGCACGCACCTCGATTTGTTTCAGCGCATCGTCATCAGTACCTGTTCGGTGAGCGCGGTTTCTTATTCTGCGCATGGCCCGGTTGTGTTGACTGTCAACTCGACAGGTGGCGACCTCGCCGACCTACAAATTTCGTGAGTGGCTCGTGAGCATCTATTTCGAATTCGACTCAACTGATGCGTTCACGACTGGGGCTCTCGGCGAACCTGGCAAGCGCACATTTGTTTTGCAAGTTCGTGCCGACGGCCAACGCATCACCATCAAGTGCGAAAAAGAGCAAGTTGCAGCGATGTCCGAATATCTACGCAAACTTTTGGCTGATGCACCAGATGTCTCACACGGGCCAATCAGCGACGCTATGCATCTTTCACAACCCATCGAACCAGAGTTTGTTCTCGGCACAGTCGGCCTTGCCTACGACACGATCAGCGATCGTTTGATTATTCAACTTGACGAAATCGAAGTCTCAACTGAAGATGAAAATGAACTCGTTGAACAAGACATGTCACGAGTTCGTGCACACATTACCCGTGGTCAGGCTGCGGCATTCTGTAAACACGCCGATGAAGTTGTTTCGTCGGGTCGACCATCGTGTGTTTTTTGTGGCCGGCCGATCAACAAAGATGGCCATTTGTGTCCGCGCATGAACTAGACGTCGCGGCACAACTTAATTTTCTGTTGCGCGGCGAAATGTCTGTTGCGATGCGTATGCCCTACAGCAGCAACGCCACGTATTTGGTGTCGCTTACTCTCGACGACAAAACAATCCAAGCAATTTACAAACCGATGCGTGGCGAGCGCCCTCTGTGGGATTTTGCACCCGGCCTTCACCGCCGCGAAGTTGCTGCGTATTTACTTTCTGAGGCGATGGGTTTGGGTTGTGTGCCACCAACTATCTTGCGCGACGGCCCCAGCGGAGAGGGTTCGGTGCAGTTGCTGATTGAGTCTGACCCAGACGAGCACTACTTTACGATTTTCGAACAGCGCCAAGATTTGCACGATCAGTTTCGCGCGATGTGTGCGTTCGATATTTTGGCCAACAACACTGACCGCAAATCGGGTCATGTTCTCGTCGACAAAAACTCGCATGTCTGGGGCATCGACCACGGCGTTTGTTTTTCTGAAGACTTCAAGTTGCGTACAGTCATCTGGGAGTTCGGCGGCGAAAAAATCGCTGAAGATCTAATGGCCAAAATCGAACCGCTGACAAAGTCCGTGCCGCTCGAAGTCGCCACTTTGCTCAGCGAGCAAGAGGTTGTTGCAATTACCGAGCGTGCGAAATGGTTATTTGATGGCGCACAGTTTCCGGTCGACCCCTCTGGTCGCCACTACCCCTGGCCCCTCGTCTAACTAGCTTTCGCCAACTTCTC
>JANRBC010000015.1:2133-9404 GCA_030727685.1 Ilumatobacteraceae bacterium | reverse complement strand
ACTGAGCGATTGTCAATGCAATGGTGTGTGAGCCGAGGTGATGACTGAGTTCATGGGCAAGAACTCCGGCGAGTTCGTTCTCATCGAGTTGATTGATTGCATAAGACGAAACAACCACCAGGTGGCCGCCAGAAGCGAATGCGTTGATGTCATTGCTATCGACAACTGCAAGAACAAAACTTTCGGTGCTGGCGTGATTAGCTTGGGCGACTCTGCGCCATGATTTGTGAAGAGTTGCTGCCTCTTGTGGAGACGGCTTGCGCGCATTTAATAGTCGGGCAAGAAAAATTCGCTGTATTGACTTCGAAAACAGCACAATGCCGAGTGCGAGCACAGCGAAGGCAAACAGCGGATACGAAACGTCAGTGAAAATCAATATTGGTAGCCAAAAAATTGCAATTGCGATTAACCAGATCGGAATCAAAGCAGCAACCGGCGCAAGCGCACTAATTGCAGCCGAATCGACTTGTCGCTTGGCGGTAGACACATATTAAGTAGACCAGCAATATGCACAGATAGGCAACCGCTTGCGAATTCTGTCTGAGAACTAGTCTGATTTTGATGTTTGCAAGTTTGCCGAGCCCCTCTACTGGTTCGCTTGAGATCGGCCCACTGCGTTTTAACGCATACGGATTAATGATTGCACTCGGTGTGGTCGCCGCAGTTTGGTTATTTAAGAGACGACTTGCACAGCGCGAGATCGGTAAGCCAGAAGATGCAAGCTCGATTGCGATGATCGCGGTGCCAATCGGCATTGTTGGCGCACGGGCATATCACGTGATCACCGATTGGGAGCGATTTAGTGGTCGATGGTTTGATGTGGTGAAGATTTGGCAGGGTGGTCTTGGCATCTGGGGTGGTATTGCGGTTGGTGTCGTCGTTGGTGTGATCGCAGCCAAACAACGCAATATTCCAATTGCAGTTGGTCTGACCTGTGTTGCACCGGCACTTGCACTCGCGCAATCAATCGGAAGATGGGGAAACTGGTTCAACCAAGAACTATTCGGTAAGCCGACTGATTTGCCTTGGGCTTTGCAAGTTTCTGCAGGCAAGGCACAAGCGGCTGGTTTTGCCGCTGGCACGACTTTTCACCCAACATTTTTATATGAATCGTTGGGATGTCTATTGATATGTGTCGGACTGATCAAAGCCGATAAGCACTGGCAGTTTCGAGACGGAAGACTATTTGCGATGTATGTCGCTTCATATACGTTTCTTAGATTCTTTGTTGAGTCATTGCGCATTGATGAGGCAAAGAACATCGCAGGTCTGAGGTTGAATCAGTGGACGTCAATTTTTGTCTTTGTCTGCGCCGCTATTTATCTGGTGATTGCGACTGGCCGATCTAAGAGTGCAGCGAACGAAGTCTCTTCGCAAGATCTTCTGGGTTGACCGGATTAAAGAATTCGCCAGTTGCGACTTCGGCGCCCGCGATATAGCGAGAGACATTTTTATCACGCCACGGAGAGACAACTTCGACGTTCAGCCATGACTCGGGAGAGTTTTTCGCGTCTTGGTTGATCCACATCATGTATGGGGTTTTGCTTTCAAATAGTTGATCTATACTTTGCAACACATTTTTTAAAATTGTTGCAAAACTAATGCGGTCTTGTTCGTTCAACGAGGCGAGATTGGCAATTTGTGTGAGCGGTGCGATTTCGATTGAGATGGGATAAATCGGGGCTGAGATTACCCAAGCGGCCCAACCGTTAAGTTCGATGATTCGTCTTTCTAGGTCTAAGTCGGGGCGCCATTTGCTTGAAAGTCTTTGCGATGTTCGCTGCGGAACATGATCGAACGCATAAATCTGGCAATGCGGGTGGTCGATTGTTGCGCCAACTTCGCGTCCACGGTTTTCAAAAATCAAGACGCTTTGTACGTCGTGTCGCGACATCAGCGACGATGTGCCCAGTGCCCACAAGTCGACAATTTCTTTGATGTGATTGATCGACAACTCGGCGAGAGATGAATTGTGTTCACTTGTATATAGGACAACTTCGCAACGATCGTCGGGCATTGCCGGCCAACGATTTTTGAAAGACTTTATGTCGTATGGCTGAGGTGCTTCGAGGCCGCCAACACAAAATGGACATTGGTCAGTCGGTAAGTTGGGGCGACTCTGTCGCGACTCAACAATATGAACCAAAGTGTTTAGCCATGGATCTTGTCGCACAGAATAAGCAGTGTATCTTTTGAGCCATGGGCGACTTTCGCGATGCTGCCGACAATTGGTAAGTTGCGTCCGTGGGCAGACCCACGTGTAAATCAAATTAATCGCATGCCTATGCATGCAACGATGACTCGTGAGAATCGATTGTCGCTTGACGGCGAATGGTCGTTTGATTTGTTTGCACACCCAGATGAAGTTGACTCGGCAATATTGTGTGAATTGCGGGCGAACAAAAGCATTGTTGTACCGGGAAATTGGACGATGCAAGACACTGGCGACTTTCCGCATTACACGAATATTCAAATGCCGTTTGCGGGCTCACCACCAGACTTGCCTGAGCGAATCGCCACAGGTGTCTATCGTCGTAGTTTTGTTGTGCGCGATGATTGGCGTCAATTACAAACTGTGCTTTGTGTTGGCGGTGCTGAAAGCGTGCATGCCGTTTATTTGAATGGCGAGTTCGTTGGCTATGGCACCGACAGTCGTTTGCCAAGCGAATATGACATCAGCAAGTTTCTCGTGACTGGCGAGAATATTTTGGCGATCGTCGTTATTCGATATAGCGCGATGAGTTATATCGAAGATCAAGATCAGTGGTGGATGGCTGGTTTGCATCGTGGTGTTTATATTGAGTCGCGAAAAGACGTTTGCATTGCCGACATTGTTTGCGAGACAGATTTCGACAGCCAGAAAAAACTAGGCACCCTGACGGTAGATATCGAGATCGGTTTTTTCGGCAAACCTAAGCCCGGGTTTGTTGTGCGCACGAGGCTTTTTTCGCCAGGTGCGAAAGTGATTGGCAAAACTCATTCAGTAGCGGTGCCGCATATTGCTTATCAGCCATATTTTTTTATTGGCCACAAGACAAATTTCAGTTGGGTTGTTAATAACTGTGCGGCGTGGTCGGCTGAAGCGCCGAATTTATATCAAGTTGAAACAGAGTTGGTTGCGCCATCTGGCGAAGTTATTGAAACCGTGCGACAGCGAGTCGGGTTTCGACGCGTTGAAGTGAGAAACCGCCAACTTCTCGTAAATAGTCAACCGATCTGGATCTTTGGTGTTAATCGACACGACCACGACCCCGATAAAGGCAGCACAGTATCGATTGAAGACATGCGTCGCGATTTAGAAGTAATGCGACGCCATAACATCACTGCGATTCGTGGCGCGCACTACCCAAACGACGCTGCTTTTTACGATTTGTGCGATGAACTCGGAATGTATGTCGTTGATGAGGCAAATATCGAGGGTCATGCATTCAACACGAGTATCTGTGACGATGACCGTTATTTATCGTCGTTCGTCGAGCGCGGCGCGCGAATGGTTCAACGCGATCGAAATCATCCGTCAATAATTCTTTGGAGTTTGGGAAACGAAACAGGGTACGGCGCAAATCATGACGCACTTGCAGGATGGATAAGGCGGACAGACAGTACGCGACCGTTGCATTATGAAGGTGCGATTTTTCACGGTGATCGAAATCGAATTTCGAAATCAAATTGGGTCGACGGGGGATTGCATGCCAGCGACATTGTTTGTCCGATGTATGTGCCGATTGATGCGATCAAAAAATATGGTGATGATGGTCTCGGCACACGACCATTAATAATGTGCGAATACAGCCATGCGATGGGCAATTCAAATGGATCGTTGGCCGACTATTGGCAAGTCATTAGCAACACGCCCGGCCTGCAAGGTGGTTTCATTTGGGAGTTCAAAGATCATGGTCTGCGTCAAAAATTGACTGACTCTAAAACACGACTAGCAGTTGGTGGCGACTTTGGCGACCAACCAAATGACCGCAGTTTTGTTGCCGATGGTCTGGTTTCTTCTGATTGCGAGCCGCACCCTGCGATGCACGAAGTTGCTTGGGTCTATCGGCCGATAACGAATGAGATCAAGAAAATAAAAAGTCAGGTCAAAATATTAGTGACGAACAGACAATCGTTTGTCGGTACAGAGAATTATCTTGCATGTTTTGAATTGCTAGTTGACGGTGTTGTGACTGCGAGTGGAAACTTGCCGAACTGGAAGGTAAACGCACGGTCTTCAAAACTTTTTGCTCTGCCGTGTCGCGTTGTCGCGCCGACAAAAAGTGAAGTGCACTTAAACATTTTTTGGCGACTAAAAAAAGATAGTTGGTTTGCGTCAAGAAATCACTGTGTGGCTTGGGACCAATTAGAACTCAAGCGAAAGCCAAAAGCGGTTTTAAAAGTTGCCAGACGTAACAGCGCTAAAAATACTGTTGGCAGTTCTGAGTTTGAGAAGTTGTTGGTCTCACCAGTCGAATTGTTCTTGTGGCGTGCACCTATTGACAATGACGGCTACAAGTTGATGCCAGAACTCTTCGAAAAGCAGGGCACCGGAAGCAAAGCTATGCAGACGTGGCGAAATTTAGGACTTGATCGTCAAAGTGCCGAAGATCTCGTGAAGCATGAGATGTTGCGTGACGTGCGCGCTGGTGGCGGCGAAGTTGACTTTTTTCATCATGTTGTCGTGCCAAAATCTCTTGACGACTTGCCACGTGTTGGAGTTCGGTTTTCACTACCAGAAGGTTTTGACAAAATTAGGTGGTTTGGTCGCGGACCATTTGAAAATTATCCAGATCGAAATAGCGGATCGATGCTGGGTGAGTGGGCCGCGAAACCAGATGCACCTCCGTATTTGGTGCCACAAGAGTTTGGTTTGCGCACTGATATGCGGTGGGTTGAATTCACTTCTACAAAGTCAAACCAAATTGTGCAGATTGAAATTTTACAACCGTCATCGATGCACTTCTCAGCAACGAATTTCTCAGCACACGATCTATTCGCTGCCGAAAATCAGTGTGATCTGAAGCCACGAAAAGAGTTGATCGTGCATCTTGATGTTGCCCATCGCGGCTTGGGTACTGCGAGTTGTGGTCCGGATGTGCTCGAAAACTATCGAATCAAATCAGGGAAATTTTCGTTTGCTTATCGAGTGACAGTGCGTTAAAGACTCATGACCGAAAATTTGATTCACCTTCGACGTCCGGGTGTAAGTGTGGTTGTCGATATTTCGATGGGAGTACCTGTGATCGCTCACTGGGGGCGCGAACTCGAAACAATCGATCGCGATTCGATTCTTGCGTCAGTTTATTTACCAAAGCAGCCCGGCGGGGTCGACGTGACTGCACCGATTGCTGTTGTGCCACAACACGGTGATGGATGTTTTGCTCGCCCGGGGCTCGCTGGTCATCGTCCCGGCGGAAGATATTTCGCTCCGCGATTTAGTCATTCAAAAGTTGAGATGTCAGATTATGGTTTTGTCTTCACAAGCACTGACTCGGCGGCTGAATTGGGTTTGCATTGTCAGTTTGAACTTCGTGAGTCAGGTGTTTTGGCGATCAATGCGACTGTTACAAATAATGGTGGCAGTCGTTATTTGCTCGACACGCTCAGCATTACGTTGCCGATACCAAGTGGTGCTGAAGAGTTGGTGACACTGACCGGCAGTTGGGCTCGTGAATTTGCGATACATCGCCAAGGTTTTTTGCACGGTGCCTGGACTGCTGAAAATCGCACTGGCCGGACATCACACGAGCATCCGCCGGTGGTCTGGGCTGTTCAAGCGAATGCAAATGAATGGCAGGGCGAGGTATGGGGTGCCCATCTGGCTTGGAGTGGAAATCATGTTTTGTTGGCAGAAGTGCTTGCAGACGCGCGAAAATACCTGCAACTCGGTGAACTGCTTATGGCAGGTGAAATTTGTTTAGAGCCGGGCGGTTCTTATTCGACACCAGAAGTTGTTGCGACATATTCTGAAAATGGTTTGACGCCTGCTTCATTAAATTTTCATCGCGATGTTCGTGCGAATTTGCCACAGCGAAGCAACTCTGCAGCACGCAAAGTTTTGTTGAATACATGGGAAGCCGTTTATTTTGATCATGATGAAGAGAAGTTGAAAAATCTCGCCGAATTAGCGGCCAGCGTCGGTGTCGAGCGATTTGTTTTGGATGATGGTTGGTTCGCGGGTCGGCGAAATGACGAATCTAGTTTGGGCGATTGGTGGGTTTCGCCCGAGGTTTATCCGAATGGTTTGGCGCCATTAATTTCGCATGTGCGAAAACTTGGCATGGACTTTGGCATCTGGGTCGAGCCCGAGATGATTAGCCAAGACAGCGAATTGTTTCGAATGCACCCCGACTGGGCTCTCGTCTCGCCAGATTATGAGCCAGTGAGATCACGAAATCAACTCGTGTTGAATTTGGCGCACGCACCTGCTTACGAATATGTATTTTTAAAACTCGACAAGTTGCTTAGCGAAAATGAAATCTCTTTTGTCAAATGGGACATGAATAGACCTCATGTTCAGGCAACTCTGCAAAGTGGTGCCGCCGGAACACACGAACAAACTCTGGCTGTATACAAATTGATTGATCAACTGCGTGCAAAGCATCGACACATCGAAATTGAAAGTTGCTCGTCTGGCGGAGGTCGCATTGATCACGAAATTTTGCGACGCACAGATCGTGTATGGACAAGCGACTGCATCGACCCATATCGGCGACAGAAGATTCAACGTGGAGCATCGATGTTTGTTCCGAATGAAGTGATGGGCGCGCACATTGGTGCTGAAAAGGCTCACACAACTAGTCGAGTGCATTCGTTAGAGTTTCGAGCGATTTCTGCAGTCTTCGGACACCTCGGGCTCGAACTAGATCTCACATTGTGCAGTCAAAGCGAATTGCAGTTAATCAAACAGGCTGTCGACTGGCATAAAAAGTTTCGGGGCTTGTTGCACTCTGGCGATTCAGTGCGATTTGATTGCGAAAGCGAATCACAAATAAGTCATGGCGTCTACTCACAAAACCGCGATGAAGCACTCGTATCTCTAGTGCAATTGACAGAAACAAAACAGGGCGCAGACTCGCAGTTTTTGCGATTGCCCGGCCTTGATAGTGATCGTCGATATCGCGTTGCGGCATTTGATTCAAAACTTGCAACGACTCACGCTGTCGGCGAATATACGGGCCAGCAACTTTCGACTACAGGTTTGAAAGTGTCTGAAATGAGTCCCGAAACCGGAACGATTTTTCATCTCTTGAGTATCTAGAGCGGGTCGCCTCATAGAATTAAAG
>JANRBC010000015.1:0-2033 GCA_030727685.1 Ilumatobacteraceae bacterium | reverse complement strand
AGTGGCTCGACCACTGCAACTGCTGTCGTTGAAGAACATCTTGCACGAATCAAAGCGCGCGAAGCAGAGATTCACGCTTTCAATCTGGTGACCGCAGATCAAGCCCGCAAAGACGCTGCAAAAATCGACGACGATGTTAAAGCTGGCAAAGCAGTTGGTGCGTTGGCAGGTGTACCGATCGCGCTTAAAGACAACATGTGCACTCGCGGTATTGAAACAACTTGCTCGTCAAAAATTTTGCAAGGCTGGAAGCCGCCATACGACGCCACTGTTGTTACGAAGTTGCGCAATGCCGGCGCGGTAATTGTTGGCAAGACAAACCTCGATGAGTTTGCGATGGGTTCAAGCACTGAGAATTCAGCATTTGGCCCGACGAAAAATCCTCTTGATATTTCTCGTGTGCCAGGTGGATCAAGTGGCGGCAGTGCGGCTGCAGTTAGTGCTGGTTTCGCTGCCGCATCTTTGGGCAGTGACACGGGTGGCAGCATTCGTCAACCAGCGGCATTGTGCGGTGTGGTTGGCGTCAAGCCAACATATGGCACGGTTTCGCGTTACGGATTAGTTGCGTTTGCGAGCAGTCTTGATCAAATTGGTCCATTTACAAGTGATGTGCGCGACGCCGCAACTTTGCTCGAGGTCATTTCGGGTCACGATCCGATGGATTCAACTTCGATTCCGCAACCTGCCGCTTCGCTAGTTTCGGTGCTTGATCAAGGTGTGAAGGGCATGCGAATTGGTCGCGTCACTGATTTGCCAGAAGGTTGTGAGCCAGATGTGCTCGCACGACTCGAAGCAGCGTTCGATGCGATGCGCAACGCCGGTGCGACGATTGTTGATGTCAAATTGCCGTCGTTGCAATATTGCTTGACTGCTTATTATTTGATTGCCCCAGCCGAAGCCAGCAGTAATCTCGCGCGCTATGACGGCGTGCGTTACGGAAATCGAGTTGACGCGGCAGATCTGAATGCAATGTACGCAGCCACTCGCGAATCTGGTTTCGGTGAAGAAGTCAAACGCCGCATCATGCTCGGCACGTATGCGTTGTCGGCGGGCTACTTCGATGCGTATTACGGCAAGGCTCTAAAAGTTCGTCGCCTTATTTCTGATGATTTTGCTCGCGCATACAAAGATGTCGATGCGATCTTGACGCCGACTTCGCCTTCGACCGCTTTTAAGTTCGGCTCAAAGACAGATAATCCATTGGCAATGTATTTGTGCGACGTTTTCACGATTCCGACAAACTTGGCTGGACACCCCGCGATGAGCGTGCCGTTTGGCGTCGGTTCAGACTCGATGCCAGTTGGCATTCAAGTATTGGCAACGACAATGGGTGAGCAGGCGATGTTTAAAGTTGCCGCCGAACTCGAGCGTGCATCATGAGTGATAACGCAACATTGCCAAATGGTTGGCAACTGGTTGTCGGACTTGAAGTTCACGTCGAGTTAGCAACGAAGACCAAAATGTTCAGCGCGAGCGCGAATCGATTTGGTGATGAGCCAAATACGAATATTGACCCGGTGACACTTGGTTTGCCTGGGGCGTTGCCTGTTCTTAACAAGCACGCCGTCGAGTTGGCAATGCGAATTGGCTTGGCATTGAACTGCAAAGTTCAACCGTGCACTTTTCATCGCAAAAATTATTTTTACCCAGACTTGCCGAAGGCATATCAAATTACTCAATACGACCATCCATTGAACGTTGATGGCTTTTTGATGCTGCCTGGTGATGTGCGCATTGGTGTTGAGCGCGCTCACCTTGAAGAAGACACCGGCAAGTCGACTCACTTTGGTGGTTCGTCGGGTCGAATTCACGGCAGCGATTATTCGTTGCTTGACTACAACCGCGCTGGTGTGCCACTTGTAGAAATTGTTTCGCGACCCGATATTCGTACTTCTGAACAGGCTCGTCAATATGTTGCAGAGTTGCGGGCAATTTTGCTGGCTGTCGGCGCGAGCGATGCAAAAATGGAAGAAGGTTCGATGCGCTGCGACGTCAACGTCTCGGTACATAAAGCTGGCACTCCATTTGGCACG
>JANRBC010000014.1 GCA_030727685.1 Ilumatobacteraceae bacterium | reverse complement strand
CTAATGCCGTTGATTGCATATTCGCTTTCACCGCTGCGAAACAAAGTGCGACTCACACTGACCTCAGAAAACTCAATCGGCAAAAGACCAGCCGAGTTATCAATCGTCAAAACCACTTCGGCCCGACCTAAAGCGGGGCGCTTTGAAGTGCCAGCAAAAATCACATCATCCATTTTTTGACTGCGCACTGAACTCGGCGCTTGGGCACCCAAAACCCAGGCAATTGCATCGACGACATTTGATTTTCCCGAACCGTTCGGGCCGACCACGACGGTCACGCCTGGCTCGAGCTCCATCACCGTTGTGTCGGCGAACGACTTAAAGCCTTTCAGCGTTAATGATTTAAGAAACATCTCGTCGCCGAGATTACTTCATCTTTCAACATCAAACTTGAAATTCAGTGCTGACAAGCCGAGCAATAACAGGTCGTTCGACCCGCAACGACCGTCATCAAAATGCGACCTTTTCCACAGGTCAAACACGGCAGACCGCCCCGCCCATACACGCGGTGCTCGTCTTGAAAGTTGCCCGTTTGGCCGTCTAGATCAACATATTGGGTGTCTTTGAGCGTGCTGCCCCCAGCCATCACGGCTTTGTTCAGAACTTCAACAACCGCCGAATGAAGCCGCGTCAATGTTGCGCCCGTCAATCGACTTGGCAAACGATCGGGTCGCAGTTTGGCTAGATGCAAAATTTCGTCAGCGTAAATGTTGCCGATGCCCGCAACACAGTGCTGGTTTAACAGTAGGGCTTTCAAATTTCCGCGCCGGTTCTTGAATAGCTCACGCAATGTCTCGGGCGTAAATTTGTCGTTCAAAGGATCGACCCCCAAATTTGCCAAATCTGGCATCTGCGTTTTTATTTTGTCAGGATCAAATACGACGACTTCACCAAATGTTCGCGGGTCAACGAACCACAATTCACTTTCAACCGTATTGGCTTTGGCAAGATGCATCACCACATGGGTATGCGCAGGTCGCGTTGCACCAGGTTTGGCGATAATCAACCGACCGCTCATTCGAAGATGCATCATTAATCTTTGACCCGAGTCAAGATCGCACAGCAAATATTTGCCACGGCGAGTCGCTGAAGTTATTTTCACGCCTGTTAATCCGTCAATCAGCGCCTCACGACTTGTTCGTCGCACGGTTCGTTCACGGCCAACTTCTACTTTTGCAATCTTTCGGCCAACAACATTTTGTTGCAGTCCACGCCGAACAGTTTCAACTTCTGGTAGTTCTGGCATTTGGGTCTCGCCTGGTTCGCGTTCTGGCTGGGCTTGATTTAGCGACGCATATCTAAGACGTTTGCAATTTGGCGCAGGCTTGTTGAGCCGCAAGTTCTTCGGCAGCTTTTTTAGAGCGACCTGTGCCGCTGCCTAAAAGTTCATCGCCCAAAAAAACATCAGCAAAGAACGTCTTGGCATGATCGGGCCCTTCATCGGTCACGCGATACTCAGGCATTGGGCGTTCTAAACGTGCCGCAAGTTCTTGTAATTGCGACTTTGCGTCGAGTTGCTTCAGCGCTGTCAGCGCTTCTTCGATCGAGTCAGTCAACAATCGCGCTGCAACGTCATATGCACGTTGCGAGTTTGAGTCAAGATAAACCGCACCAAAAACCGCTTCAAGCGCGTTTGCCAAAATCGAGGTTTTTGAGCGACCACCGCCTGCTTCTTCGCCGCGACCCAGCAACACGTATTCGCCTAAACCTAAATTGATTGCCACACGCGACAAAGCAGTCGTATTGACAACGATCTTGCGCAAGTCGGTTAACTTGCCTTCGTCAAAGTCTGGATAGCGGCGATACATCACATCGGCAACTACGAAACCGATTAACGAGTCACCCAAAAACTCGAGTCGCTCGTTTGACTCGAAGCCTTCGTTTTCTGCTATCCACGAACTGTGTCGCATCGCAGTTTCAAGAAATGCGATGTTTGAAAACTGATAATTGATTTTTGCCGAAAGACTTTCTAGTGATTCAGGCACAACTTTATTGTTGCACGGCTTGGCGAATTTTGCCGACCATATCGACATCGACCATCTCTTTTGCCACTTTGATGCCGTTCAACATCGCTCGCGAACCAGATGAACCATGAGAGATAATGCACACACCATCTACGCCGAGCAAGATCGCGCCACCATATGTGTCTGGGTCAAACGTCGAATACAAACTTAAGAGCGCAGGCATGATGCCATCGGCGTGTTCTTTATATTCAGGTGCACTAATTGCAGCGAATAGCGCTTTAACGACACCACGCATCGTGCCCTCTAAAGTTTTTAATGCGACATTGCCTGTGAACCCGTCAGTCACGACAACATCAACTTTGTCTGTCATGATGTCGCGGCCTTCAACGTTGCCGATGAAATTTAAATTCTTGGCATTTGAAAACAACTCGTAAGCCTGCTTGCGCAAAGTGTCGCCCTTGCCAGGCTCTTCACCGATCGAAAGCAAACCTACGCGTGGGTTCTTGACACCAAAGCGGGCGTCAGCATAAACACTGCCCATTAATCCGAATTGCACAAGCCACTCTGGCTCGACTTCGGCATTCGCACCAGCATCAAGCAGCACAGTTGGTGTCGTACCCGGCGCCGGTATCGGCGTGGCAATCGCCGGCCGCTTTACGCCAGAGATACGACCCATGCGCAACAGCGCCGACGCCATCGTCGCGCCAGTGTTGCCCGCAGAAATCATTGCACTGGCTTTGCCGTCACGAACTGCTTCGGCTGCACGCACAAGAGTTGAATCTTTTTTGTTGCGCACCGAACTAGCGGCATCTTCGTGCATCTCAATAACTTCGCTCGCTTCGATTAATTCGAAGCCTTCACAGCCGGCCAAGCCGCGCGGCCCAACAAGAATTACATCAATGCCCGCAGCAACGGCTTCACGCGCACCAGCAATAATCTCGCTTGGTGCTTTATCGCCCCCTAGGGCATCAACAGCAATTGGCAGCATCGTTGCAACAAACGACGCGAACGACCGAAATTAACTCGCGTCGACGTTGACCGCGACGCGACCCTTGTACCAGCCACATGAGCCACAAACAGTGTGTGGACGCTTGGCGACGCCACATCGTGGGCACGAACTCGAAGATGGCGACTTGAGTTTCCAGTTCGCCGCCTGACGCATGCGACCCTTGGATTTAGATTTCTTTTTCTTTGGAACTGCCATCGCGAACTCGGCTTTCGTAAATTCTGGACTGACTGAAAATTTTCGTTATTACAACGTCCGAAAGACTATCTACATTTGCACCGTTTTACTCGTGGCTCATTGGTTTTCATCGGTTTTTAGCGCATCAAGAGCGGCCCAACGCTCGTCACGCACCTCGCGCGAACATGAGCATGGCGCCGACTGCAAATCAGCACCGCACTGAGGGCAAAGACCAGGGCAAGCGGCTGAACAAAGTGGTGCAAGTGGCACCGACAACAAAACATTTTCGCGAGTCATCTCGAGCAGGTCTAGTTGTTCACCAGTGATCGGGTAGGCATCTGGGTCACTGATCACCGCCTGATAAAGCTCTTGAACTTCTACTTCAGATCGACCAGATAACGGTCGTAGACAGCGTCGACACTCGCCTTGCCAATTTGCCTGCAACTTACCGTGAACAACGATGCCATCAGTCAACGCTTCAAGAGTTAAAGCGACATCAACTTTCGAGCCGACAACAATTCGTGCGTCAGCGAAGTCAAATTCGCTCGCTTCAATCTGTCGATCAACTTCACGAATGCTTCCGGCGCGCCGTAGCAACTCGGCGATGTTAATTAAAAGTGGCGATGCCAAAACTTTTTTTAGAGTTCTTCGTCTTGATTAAAAAGACCGCTGGCGGTATCGTCAAGCGAGACCTCGTGCGCGGGTTGTTGCGCCACGATCGACAATCGAGCCCGACCTTCGGCAACAGTCTTTGTCAAGCGGTCGAGCAAGATCTCGAAACTACCGAGGCGACGATCTAAAAAGTCTTCGGTCTCGCTCTTTAGACGACGCGAGTCTTCATTTGCTGCTTCGATTACTTGGCGTGCTCGTGCTTCAGACGCACGAACTACTTCGGTGCGCTGCACCATTCGCTCGGCTTGCACTCGTGCTGCTTCCAAAATTTCATCGGCCTCACGCTGAGTTTTAGCGAGAAAATCTGCGCGCTCTTTAAGCATCCATCGCGCCTCGCGAATCTCGATTGGCAAACTGTCAAGCGCATCTTGCAACATGCCCAAAACTTCTTCGCGATTAATTTTTGGGGCGCTCGAAAGTGGCGCATTGGGCGCACTCGAAATCGCACCAATTGCCTCGGTGACAAACGCTTCTGAGTCACCTAGTTCGACCGGAACAGTTTCGCCGTCGAATGAATCTACGACCTTGTCATAATTCTCGAAGTCATCAGATTGATCGGTTGGCATATTTCTCCCTACTTTTTAACTTTAATAATTGCATCAGCGACAACCGAAGGCACAAGTGCCGAAACATTGCCACCATTCTGAGCAATGTCACGCACATATCGACTGCTAATAAACGAAAATTGTGGCTGAGCGATAAGCAAAACAGTTTCAACCGACCCGACAACTCGATTCGTGTCGGCCATCTGCACCTCTGCATCAAAATCGGCGGCATTTCGCACGCTCTTGACTATGAAATTCGCGCCACACTTTGTCGCTGCATCAATTGCCAACCCCGACGCCGCAATCACAGAGGCACCTTTAATATCTCGCGTCGCAGCTTGTGCCATTTCGACTCGCTCGGCGACCGAGAACATACCAACTGGTTTTTCTGGATTATGCATCACAACAACGACGACTTCGCCAAACAACCCTGCTGCTTGTCGAACAATGTCGACATGCCCAAGATGAATTGGGTCGAAACTTCCCGGAAACATCGCTTTCATCGCATCCCCTACGGTACTCGCCTCAAATACGTCACGTGGGTGCGCCCATATCGTTTGGTTCGCGCTGACTCCCAGCCAGAAACACCCGTGACTTCTCGGCTGCTTTCTGCCACTACTAATGGCGCCGAAATTTGGTCAAGCAACTGCTGCCACTTTGCAAAGTCATATGGCGGATCGGCCAAAACGAGGTCGATATCCGTGTACCGCGCCAACCCCGAGATCGCATCTGCGCGCACGACAGTCGTGCGACTAGTTAGGTCGAGCTTCTTTATATTTTCTTGCAAACTTGCTAACGCGTCTTTATCGCGCTCAATAAAAGTGCAATGTGCAGCACCACGCGACAATGCCTCAATACCAAGTGCACCCGAACCTGCGAACAAATCTAAAACTCGGGCACCAATAATTACATCCATGCTGGTCAATGCGTTAAAAATCGCTTCTCGCGCCATGTCGGTTGTCGGTCGAGTTGTGTCGCCAAGTGGGGCAACAATTTTTCGACCTCTTAGTTCACCTGCCACAATTCGCATGCAATCACGCTATTGCCACCTCGTGCTCATTCAAGTCACCAATTATCTGATGAACAAGTGGTTGAATTATGCAGTGAGCAACAACTCAGATGACTTGACAGAACCCGACGATTATGTTTCGGGTCGCGCCGAAACGCCATCTGAGTCGATTATTTGTGTTGACTGCGGAGGAAGCGCGCACCTGCTGACACATCCGCCCGAAGACGGAGTTTGGCAAATTGGCGAAGTAGTTGCATATCGCTGCAGCGAATGTCGCGACCGCTGGGACATTGTGCTCGCACCCGAAGGACAATAAACCCGACTAGTTCTTAAACAAGAACTCTTCTTCATCGGGTGTCAATAGCAAATCAATTTCATCGCGAATCTCTTTATGGCTCGTCAAAGTTGGATCGCTGGCTATCAATTCGGTCGCTGCGGTGCGCGCCAATTCGATCAAATCGCGGTCGCGACGTAACGACGCAAGTTTCAAATCACTTCTGCCCTTTTGCGCTGTATTCATAATCGTGCCTTCACCACGCAGTTCAAGATCGACCTCAGCGAGATAAAAGCCATCAGTTGACTCAACTAAAGCATCGACGCGAGGCGAAGAGATCTCAGGGTCGCTAGTTACAAGCCAGCAACGCGAGGCGATCACACCTCGACCAACACGACCACGAAGTTGATGCAACTGCGCAATACCAAAGCGGTCGGCGTCAAGAACGACCATGCAAGTTGCGTTCGGTACATCAACGCCAACTTCAATGACAGTTGTCGCGACAAGCACATCAAGTTTTCGATCACGAAACTCGCTCATCGTCTCATCTTTTTCGCTCGACGACATTCGCCCGTGCAACAAACCGAGTTTCAAACCCTTCAACTCGGTCTTGGCGAGAAGTTTGAATGTGTCTTCTGCCGATGCAACTTGCAACTTGTCGCTTTCTTCAATCAACGGGCAAACAACAAACGCCTGTTGGCCTTGAGAAATTGCCTCACGAATCTCAGTCCACATCTTGGCTTCAGACTTTTCTCCAGCGACCCAAGCCGTCTTAATTGGTGTTCGTCCGGGCGGCATTTCGTCGAGCACACTTACATCTAGATCGCCGTACACAGTCATCGCCGCCGTTCGCGGTATCGGCGTGGCAGTCATCACCAAGACATCTGGCGAATTCACAACACTGTTTGCAGTTTTCGATCCCTTGTTGCGCAACGCCGCCCGTTGCTCAACGCCAAATCGATGTTGCTCGTCAATCACCACGACACCAAGTGATGCAAATTCGACGCCCTCTTGAATCAACGCATGTGTGCCAATCAAAATATCGATACCGCCATTGGCGAGATCACGCAACAATTCACGGCGACGCTCGCTGGTGATGCGACTCGTCAACAATTCGACGCGCAACTGTCGGTCACCGAAAAGATTGTTTTCGTCAGGCACCGATAGTCCTTCAAGAAGTTTTTTCACACCGGCAAAATGTTGCTCTGCTAAAACTTCAGTCGGTGCCATCAGCGCACCTTGATGTCGGCCCTGCACGGCCGCCAACATCGCAGAAACTGCAACAACCGTCTTACCGCTACCGACATCGCCCTGCAATAGACGATGCATCGGGTGTGGCGCGGCTAAATCATGATCAATCTCGTTGATCACGCGTTGTTGTGCATTCGTAATTGCAAACGGCAACGCCGCGATAAACCGTTGTTGCAACTTGCCGCCGACTTTGTGGCGAATACCGGTGTTGTCAAGTTCGAATGCTCGCTTGCGACCAACCAAGACAACTTGCACGCGCAATAATTCGTCAAAGGCCAACCGGCGTCGCGCGTTTTGTTTGGCGACCATCGAATCTGGAAAGTGAATCGACCACAGCGCACTCGTGCGATCTGCCAGTTCGAGGCGCTCACGCAAATCATTTGGCAACGGATCAGAGATACCCCGCTCGCGACAACGCTCGAGGGCATTTTCAACCCAAGTTGCTAACTCCCACGTCGAGACTTGAACCTTTTCACTTTGCGGATAAATCGGCACTATGCGTCCAGTTCGATCGCCGATCAAGTCAACGAGTGGATTACTCATTTGAAGAACGCCGCGATACAAATCAGGTTTACCAAACATCGCGACTTGTAAGCCCGCTTTTAGTTGTCGATCACGCCACGGTTGATTGAAAAACACCGCAGTCAAACGCCCTGATTCGTCGCCGACTTGCACATTGACAATCGTCTTTCGGTTCTTGGTCGTAAATTTAGAAACTTTGCGAACCTCGACGATCACGAGCGCTTCTTGTCCTGCAACCAGATCGCTAACTCGCGCTTCGTTGGTGCGATCAACCCACTTGCGCGGATAATTCATCAGCAGCTCAAGCACATTGTTAATGCCATACTCGGCGAGCGCTGCTTTGCGTTTTTCGCCTACACCTTTTAATACTTCGACATCAATTGCGGCGAGATCTCGCAACGTGATTTGGCCCGTCATACGGGTCTCGTTTTATTCGACACCAAATAAATATGGGTAGAGCGGCTGTCCACCGAAGTGCACTTCACACGAAATGTGCGGATGAGCCTGCCCAACGTGTGCCACAAGTGCTTCGGTGGCCTGTGATGTTGCTTCGCTTCCCGTGATGATCGTCAGCAATTCGCGTTGCGGCGTAATCAGTTTTGCCAACAAGTCGTGACAGGCTGCGTCGAGCGTCGCCGCTACTGCAACTACACCGTCACCTCGTACCAGGCCAATGAAGTCGCCAGCCTTAACCGGGCCTGCATCAGAATTCGTGTCGCGTATCGCTTGAGTGACTTCACCAGTGGCAACAGAACTTGCTGCGCGCGACATCTGCGAGCCATTGTGCTCTGCCGAGGCCTCTGGGTCGTATGCCACGAGCGCGGCAAGAGCCTCGGGCATCGAGCAAGTCGGCACAACGCGAACGTCTTTTTTGGTCAGCTCATCAATTTTGTTGGCCACCGGAATGATGTTCTTATTGTTCGGCAAAATCACAACCTGAGTGGCGTTCATATGTTCGACTGCGTCAAGCAACTCTTGGGTTGATGGGTTCGATGTTTGCCCGCCAGTCACAACGCCATGCACACCCATTTGGCCGAATAACTCGGCCAACCCGTCACCGCTTGCAACGGCAACAACAGCGCAAGTCACTGGCGGCAATGCTGACTGTGATGCGCCGTGTCGTATGCCATCGCTTGCACTAGAACCGCTCGTGCCGGTCGGTGCACCCAGACTCGCTTCGCGCAACGCATGTTCTTCTGCAACTTCTTCGAACAAATCTGTGACGCGAATTTTTGAAGGCCGACCACCGATAGTTATCGGTGCTTCAATCGCCGCACCAATGTCATTGGTGTGAATGTGACAGTTATAAATGCCGTCGCCACCGACGACAACTACCGAGTCACCAATTTCTCCCCACGCATTTTTAAACTTCTTAAGTTTCGTATCTTCGAGGTCAAGCAAGAACATCACTTCGTAGCGCAACTCGCTGACGTCAACAGAGCCATCAGTGGCGTGACGCAGAGCCACTTTTTCAAGTTGCTCAGCCGATGGTCCGTCATCATAAGTTGGTTCAGGCAGTGGCTCACCATCAACAATATGAATTGCCGAATCAAGCAACAACATAAAACCTGCGCCACCGGCATCGACCACGCCTGCATCTTTCAAAACCGGCAACAACTCAGGAGTATTTTCAAGAGCCTTTTGACCGGCTGCACGAGCGACGCGCAACATTGCTGCCAAAGTTGCGCCATCGTTGGCCGCGCGTTGCGCAGCATCTGCAGCTTCACGCACAACAGTCAAGATCGTGCCTTCAATTGGTTTAAGAACTGCTTCGTATGCAGCAGCTGATGCCGCTTTCAACGCTTCAGCAACACGTGGCGCACCAGAACTTTTTGCAGTTTTCAAAGTCGACGACAAACCACGCAATATCTGACTCAGAATCACACCACTGTTTCCGCGCGCACCCATCAACGAGCCATGACTAATTGCTTCGCAAGTTGTGTCAAGTTCGTGAGATGCGCCATCGAGTTCGGCGACAACTGCGTCGAGCGTGCGCGACATATTCGTGCCCGTGTCGCCATCAGGCACCGGATACACATTCAGACGGTTGATGCCGCCCGCATGGCGTTTCATCGTGTCGCGAAAGGCAATCACGGTGTGACGCAGGGCATCCGCCCCAAATTCTTCAAGAACTGCCACATCGC
>JANRBC010000013.1 GCA_030727685.1 Ilumatobacteraceae bacterium | reverse complement strand
CAACAACACCGATCGAATCTTCGTCAAGGTTCAATGCCAAACCAACAGTGCCGTCTTCGAACTCAAGCAACTCGTTAACTGCGCAATCTGGCAAACCACTAACGCGCGCAATACCGTCACCAACTTGAGTGACACGACCGACGGTACGTGCTTCGACCGACGGCTTGTAGCCGTCGAGACCTTTTGTAATCGCCGTTGCGATATCGCTCGCAGAAAGTGTGAGATCAGCCATGTTGTGTATGTCCTTTCAGAACTATTTCAGATTCGGGTCTTAATTTGTTCAAGTCGTGTGCGCACAGTGTCGTCGATTACTTCATCGCCGACAGTTGCAACTAATCCACCAAGCACTGACGGATCAACTACGACTTTGAGATTGAGTTTGCGGCCAGTTGACTTGCTCAGCGCCTCGGCCAAACGTTTTGTTTGATCGTCAGACAATGCAACTGCGCTTCGAACCTCTGCGACTTCGCGCTGTTGTTCGCTCGATGCACGTTGCACAAGACGATCGACGATCGCTGGCAAATCTCTGCCTCGGCCAGAACCAACAATCAGCGAAACAAGTTGCACGCTCGTATTGCTGGCTTTGCCACCCATTAACTGCTCGACAACTTGCTGGCGACGTTCAGCCGGAATCGTCGCATCAGTCAAAATGCCGCGCAACTGCTCACTTGACTCAACTGCTCGCGCCATGCGAAACAATTCGTCTTCAACAACTGCCAAGTTGCCCTCGGCTTGGGCAACTTCAAACAATGCTCGGCTATACGCCTCGATGCGTGCGTCGCTCATTTTGCTGCTCCTACGCTCTTAATAAAACTTTCGATCAGTTCTTGTTGCGCACGCTCATTGAGACTTGCTGCAACTGCTGATGACGTCGCAGCACTAGACAAGCGAGCGATCTCGCCACGAAGTTCTTCGCCACTTCGGCCACGTGCGGCAACCAAGTCGGCCACTGCTTTTGCCTCGAGTTCAGCAACTTCTTTGACCAAACGAGCACGACCGTCAGCCAAAATTGCAGTTGCTTGCGCGTCGGCTTCGGCCAAGATCTTGCGTCGCTCAGCCTCGATATCGCCAAGCGCTTGACGAATACCGGCAGCATCTGTCTCAGACTTACTTCGAGCAGCCGCGGCACCATCAAGTTCTTTCTGAATTTTCTCAGTGCGATCTTTCATCGATTTTTTGACCATTGGTCCTGCGAACTTGTACAAACCCAAAAACACGATTACCGATGCGAGACCGCCATAAATAATTTCTGCGGTCTCAGGCAACAACCAGTGGTGTGTTTGGGTCGGATCTTCGACCGCGAACAATGCCGTAACTAACAAATTCACGAGCGACTTCCTTCCATTGCTTGCTGCACTGATCGCGTCACAACTGCATTATCGGGAGACACCCCAACTGCAATCTGTGTTGCACGAGTCGTAACAGCAGTTACTGCAGTGACGATCTGACTTTGCCCAGCGGCACGAGCCGCAGCAACTTCGGCTTCAGCCTCGGCCCGACGTGAGGCGATCTGCGCATTAACTTCGACGATCTTCGCAGAGCGCTCTTTGTCCAAAGTTTGTCGCGCAGTTTCAAGTCGACGAGCAGCCTCGTTGCGAATTTCTGCAACTGCTGCTTCGTATCGCGCAACATCAGCCTGAGCGCCATCGCGAGTGCTAGTCGCGTATTCGTGATCTGCCTGAATCGATTCGTATCGACTCGCCATTCCCTTGCGCACCTTCGGCACAAGAAACAGCCGCATCAAGATCAAAAATACGATGAACGACCCAGCGCCCCATACCAACTCTTTAACCTCTGGTGAGATCGGGTTCGGTCCAGTACCTACTGGCACGCCCTCTTCGCTTCCGGTTTCAGCCGACACGACGTCGAACGAGACGCGCACCTCAGAAAACGAGTTGGTGTAGACAAACGCAGTGAGCATGAAATCTCTTATGCGTACTTCAGAAGAATTACGACAACGAAACCGATAAGCGCAAGCGCCTCGGTAAACGCAACACCAAGAAACATCGTGGTGCGAACCATGCCTGCTGCTTCTGGCTGACGAGCCATCGACTCAATCGCGCTTCCGAAAATCATTCCGATGCCAATGCCCGGCCCAATTGCGGCAAGACCGTAGGCGAAACCTGCGGAACCTGCAGCAGCAATGTTCTTCTCGTCGCCAGCCGCAGCTTCAGCAGCCGCCGTGACGATCTTTGATAGTGCTTCCATTTTTTGTGTCTCCTGTCTGGTTGTTATTAATTACTTACTTAATGTTCTGGATGTACTGCGCCGGCAATATATACCGCCGCGAGAATTGTGAAAATGTACGCCTGCAAAAATGCAACCAACACTTCAAATCCGGTCAAGAAGACCAACATGAAGAATGGAAACACACCAATCGGAATCAAAATCTTGTCGCGTGCTTGAAACAGCGCCTCGCTGAGCAGGGCGAAAATCACGAGCAACAAGTGACCCGCCAGCATGTTGGCGAAAAGTCGCACTGCGAGTGAGAACGGACGAATGATCAGAGTCGAAATCAACTCGATCGGCGTGATCAAGATGTAAAGAGCTTTTGGTACGCCCGGTGGAAACATCAAATTCTTGAAATACCCAATTGGACCTTGATGTCGAATGCCTTGGGCATTGAACACCACCCACACCAGCACAGCCAAAAACATCGGTATCGCCATTCGTGCGGTCGCCGGCATCTGAATAAAAGGAATAATGCCAGGCACATTGCACAGATAGACGAACAAGAACAGTGTCAACAAGAACGGTGTCCAACCCAAACCATCGCGACCCATCGTCTGCATGATGATGTTGTTCTCGATGAATTCGACGATGACTTCGGCCAAGTTGCGCGTGCCCTTCGGCGCTACCTTCGGATCTTTGCGTGCGGCCGAAAGAAACAGCAAAGTACCGATTAATGCCGAAGCGATTGCAATCAGGCCGACTTTGTTCAATCCCGGCACAACATCGCGCCAACGCAACAATTCGTTAATTGGCGGAAACTCAAACGACAAAATGCTGTTAATGATCATCGTGTAATGCTTTCAGATTGTTGTGTTGATTTATCTTTAGATTGTTTTTTGGGCTTTAGTCCCGGGTACGCAAGCGACAAAGAAACATATCGCATTTCCCAGAACAATAGACCCAAGTGCGCAACAATAATTGTCAAACCAAGCGGAATGAACTCAACCCACTCGAGGTTTCGAACCGCGAAAACTGCAACTGCAACGAGACCCATGCGCAACAAATAGCCAAACATCATTGACGCCATCATTAACGCATACGAAATTCGGGCCGCGTAAGCCACAAGTGCGGCTGCCAAACCAAAATTTCCGAAAACAATCGCCAAGGCATAAGCGCACGAGTACGCACCGTTCAATCCCCAAAATGCAGCAGATAGACCGAGCAAAATCGGTGACGCAATGACACCGTGCTTAATGATGTCGCGCGCAAGCGCAGCCTCAGGCGCTGGCCCCGTATCACGCATCGACAAAATCGAAATCTTTGTGTCTGTATCGATCGCCATCGTCTACTACTTCTCGGCCAAAACTTCTGCACCACGCATGTGGCTTGTTGCCGACTCGCGGCGCTTTATTTCTTGTCTCTGCATGTCGATGTCGTAGACATACCAAAGTCTCGCAAAACTACCGAGCATCGAAAACAAAGTACAAACAATTATGAAAACTGGTTTAGTCCCAAACGAGTTATCCAACAACAAACCAACGACAAAAAATACGCCGACACTCACGGCGATCTCGACACCTCGACCAAGCGAGTCGTGCGATGAAACTGCAGTTCGCGCGACCGGTTTACGAGTTGGCAAGAGTTTCAACGTTGATCCTCAATTAGTTTTCGCCAAACAGGTTTGCTTGGCGCTTGTGAACGGAAATACAAACTAGACGCAAAGCCTCAAACAGCGCAAACTGGCTAGTTCGTGAACTTGTGCCGATTTCGGCGATTATCGGTTCGCTTAGCCTGCTGCTTGTTTTGAGTCTTTGTTTTGCGACCAAATTTTGTCGTGAAACAGGGTGAAACCACCAAGAGCCAATGCCACAAACAAAAACGGCCAGAGGTTCGTTGGCCCATCAGAAAGTGCCGGATACAAAACAAATCCCGAAAGCAGCGCCGTCCAAAGCCACAGAATCACAACCGCACGACGTGGCCCGTGCCCCAGTTTGATTAATCGATGATGCAAGTGCCCCGTATCAGCGGTGGCAAAACCCACACCACTTCGCGTGCGACGAATGATCGCAAAAACTACATCCAAAATTGGTACGCCTAAAACGAGTATCGGGATAAACAACGGCGCCAAAAAGAAATAAGTCTGACCACTTATGTTCGTCGTATCGGGGTTCGCCCGCCCACCGACAACACTGGTCGACACGGCGACCAACAATCCGAGCAACAGCGCACCGCTGTCACCCATGAAAATTTTTGCCGGGTTGAAATTAAATGGCAGAAAACCCACGCAGATGCCGACGGTAATAATCGCCACGAGTGGTCCGATATTTGGTTCAGTCAAGAATCCGTTCACGCCCAAGTTGCGACTGTAAACAAAAAACGCTGCTGCTGCAATTGCGACGATACCGGCTGCTAACCCATCAAGACCATCGATCAAATTGATTGCTTGTGTCATGCCAAGCAGCCACAAAACCGTAAACAACGGAATCCAATCGCTTGACAACACGAATACATCGACGAATGGCGCACGAAAATAAATCATCGTTACGCCAAACCAAATCAACGCCACGGCTGCGACAACTACTCCGGTTACTTTCATCGGTGCAGAAACTTCGTGAATGTCATCGACCAGACCTAAAACAAAGACGACTAATCCTGCAACTAAAACACCCGCAAGCTCTGAGTTATTTTTAAACAACGGGTCGAACCTGTCCATTTGCCACGCAACGGAAACGGCGGCAACAAGCGCAATATAAAACGCAACTCCGCCGATATCTGGCGTCGCCTCAGGATGATTGCGACGCTCGTCGGGTGTGGCCATGAAACCGAATCTGCGCGCCAACAATGCGACGATCGGCGTCATTATCGCCGTTACTACTGCTGCAACTCCGCCAACGATTAGATAGCCGGAGAGATCTTTCATCTAACGATTTTTATCTCGCCTTTAGGTTTGCGTAAACAGGAAACTTCGCGCACAACTGTGCAACTTTGGCACGAACTTCGGCGACTTTTGCCGCATCATTTCGGTTGCGCAATGTCGTCACTATATATTCAGCAATTAGCGGCATCTCGGCCTCGCGCATGCCCTGAGTCGTTACTGAGGGCGTACCAATGCGCACACCCGAAGTCACAAACGGACTTCGCGGATCATTTGGTATCGCGTTCTTATTCAGCGTGATACCCGCAGTGTCGAGCACCAGTTGTGCTTCTTTGCCAGTTAACTCGGCGTCAAATGGCGTCAGGTCAACAACAATCATGTGGGTGTCGGTGCCACCAGAGACAAGTCTGAAGCCATGATTTGCAAGCGCCGCCGCCAGTGCAGCGGCATTCTTAACAATTTGATGCGCGTATTCTTTGAAACTCGGTTGCATCGCCTCATGAAACGCAACTGCTTTTGCCGCAACTGCATGCTCGAGCGGCCCGCCTTGGCTACCAGGAAACACCGCTTTGTCGATCACCGGCGCAAGTTCTTTGCGACACAAAATGCAACCACCACGTGGTCCACGCAATGTCTTGTGTGTTGTGAAAGTTACAACATCGGCAAATGGCACAGGGTTTGGGTGCGCGCCACCAGCAACAAGACCGGCAATGTGTGCGATATCGAACATCATCAACGCGCCAACTTCGTCGGCGATTTTTTTGAACGGTTCTGGCTCAAGTCGTCGCGGATAACTCGTTGTGCCGGCAACAATCAATTTCGGTTTGTGCGCGATTGCAAGTTCGCGAATTTCATCAAAGTTGAGACGCTCGTCTGTCGCACCAACTTTGAACGAATGAAAGTTATACAAAATGCCGCTCGCATTTACTGGTGAGCCGTGCGTGAGGTGACCACCATGGTCAAGGCTCAAACCAAGCACCGTGTCACCCGGGTTTAACAGACCCAAATACACCGCCATGTTTGCGCTCGCTCCCGAGTGGGGCTGCACATTTGCGTGATCAGCACCAAAAAGTTTTTTCACTCGTTCAATTGCCAACGCTTCAATATCGTCAACGACTGCATTGCCGCCGTAATAACGCTTCTGCGGATAGCCCTCGCTGTATTTGTTTGTCAACACCGAGCCCGTAGCGGCCATTACATCTGGTGATGCAAAGTTTTCGCTTGCAATTAGTTGCAAGCCCGTTGCCTGTCGCGATCGCTCCGCTTCAAGTAAGTCGAAAGTCAAAGTGTCGTGATTTGTCTCAGATGGCCAAGGCATTGTTTATGCTCCCTTTTTAAAATTTGATTCTGACTTTTCAATTTCACCAAGTTGCGCAACTCGGCGTTCATGTCTTCCGCCTTCAAACTCTGTGCTCAAAAACATATCAACTATTTGCTCGGCAAGTTGAGCCGACACAACTCTGCCACCCATCGACAAAACATTGGCATTGTTGTGCGATCGTGCCATTTCTGCAAGATATAAGTCGTTGCAAAGCGCTGCACGAACGCCGTGCACTTTATTCGCCGCAATCTGCTCGCCTTGACCACTACCGCCGAGCACGATGCCGATCTCGGCTTTGCCGTCGCGCACTGCTCGTGCCACATTCGCACAAATCTCTGGGTAGTCAACACTTTCAGTTGAATCTGTGCCGTGGTCGGCAACTTGCATTCCCTTGCCCGAAAGATATTTAACTAGGTGCTGCTTCAGTTCAAACCCTGCATGATCAGCACCAATCGCAATCTTTCTCATCGGTGAAAGTGTATATAACTAATGTGTTGAGTGATGTCGATTGATCCGCGCACTCCAGTGCTTGTCGGCCAAGGCCAAGTCGTCAACCGCATCGCAAGTTTGAACGACGCTCGCGAACCCGCGCAATTGATCGCCGATGCAATTCGCCAAGCCGCAACTGACGCAAAGCTCAACAAACTTCCCGAAATCGACGCTCTACACATAGTTCGTCTGCTCTCATGGAAGTACACAAATCCAGCATTCACAGTCGCTTCTCTTTTAGGGATAAAAACGCGCACGCATGGCATAACCCCGCACGGTGGCAACATGCCGCAGTTGCTTGTCAACAAACTTGCACTCGAAATTCAGCGTGGCGAATTAGACATCGCCATAGTCGCCGGTGGTGAGGCTTCAAATTCGCGTGCTCGTGCGCACCGCGAAAATGCAACTCTTAACTGGTCAGAATCTGACGCAGATACTCCGACGGCTAACAACATCATCGATGACGCAGCAATGAGTAACGACGCAGAAATCGCGCGCAAAATTGTTCTGCCAATCCAGATTTATCCGATGTTCGAGTCTGCAATTAGAGCCAAGGCTGGTCGCGACATAAATCAACACGAACAACGCATCAGCGAATTGTGGTCGCGATTCAGCAATGTTGCCGCCACAAATGAATTCGCTTGGAGCAAATCTGCACTCACCGCTTCGCAAGTTCGTACTGTCACACCAAAAAATCGCATGATCGGGTTGCCTTATCGCAAAGTAATGAATTCAAATAATCAAGTCGATATGGCGGCAGCACTAATCATCTGCTCGGTTGCCAAAGCGACACAACTTGGCATTCCACGAGAAAAGTGGGTCTTTCCACTTGCCGGCACCGACTGTCACGAGCACTACTACATTTCGAATCGATTTTCTTTTGCCGAAACACCGGCAATCAAACTCGGCGGCGAGATGGTCTGCGAACTCGCAGAAAAATCTCTTAAAGAAATTTCATTAATCGATTTATATTCGTGTTTCCCTTCGGCTGTTCAACTCGGTGCCGAGTCACTCAACCTTTCGCTTGATCAGCAACTTACGATCACCGGCGGTTTGTCATTCGCCGGCGGACCATGGAACAACTACGTAATGCACGCGATTGCCACCATGATGATCAAACTTCGTCAAGCCGACAATTCGTCAACTAACGGCTTCATCTGGGCAAACGGTGGCTATGCCACCAAACATTCTTTTGGCATCTACTCAACAACACCATCCAAAAATGGCTTTCGACACGGTTCGCCACAAGCGACTATCGACAAACTCGCAAAGCGCGAACTTGCAACAACCGAACAGGCCGCGTCTTCGAGCTCAGGCAAAGCAACCATCGAAGCGTTCACTGTCATGCACGATCGCGACGGTCAACCTGAAACCGCGATTGCCGCAACGCTGCTCAAAGACTCGCGTCGCGCTTGGGCGACATCATCTGACCCGCAGGTCGCAAAAGCACTGTGCGCCGACGAATGGGTCGGCCAACAAGTCACCCTCGACTCAACCGGCAAACTTTTGCTCTAAATTTTGGCGATTGCGATGCGGTCGCGGCCAGCGAGATCTTGGCGAATTTCAATCTGCTTAAAGTTGTTCTGAGCAAGCAATTCGCGCACCGAATCGCCTTGTTGATGACCAATTTCAAGAACTAGCCAGCCATCAGTCACGAGCCATTCGCCTGCCTGCGCGATGATTTCGCGATACGCATCAAGACCATCTGAGCCAGCGAACAATGCCAAATGTGGCTCATAGTTGCGCACACTCGCCTCGATACTCGGGTCATACACACCGATGTACGGCGGGTTGCTAACAATTAAATCAAAACTGTTTTTGAGTTCGCTTGGCAACGCCGCAAACCAACTGCCCTGCACAATTCGCACGTCACTATTTATCAAACCTGACCCCGCCAAATTCGCGCGAGCAACCTCGAGCGCATCAGCCGATAAATCAGTCAACCAAACTTCGGTGCTTCCGCGCGGCAGTTCGCTTGCCAATGACAAACCAATTACGCCACTGCCAGTGCCCAGATCAGCAACGCGCAACTTAGGTTTCGATTTACGCAACATCTCATTTGCCAAATCAATCGCCACCTGCACTACAACTTCAGTTTCTGGTCGCGGAATCAGCACCCGATTATCAACCAACACATCTAAGTGTCGAAACGCCCAACTCTTCATGACATATTGCAAAGGCTCGCCAGCCAAACGCTGCGCAATCATCGCCCGCAGCGCAACACCACACCGCTCGCTTACAACTTCATCTCGAGCCGCATCAAATTCGCCCCGCTCTAGCCCGCTTGCATGCTCACAAAGCCAGCGCGCTTCTTGCTCGTTAACCAACTCTGCAGCACTAACTCTCAGCAACTCACCCCAAGTTATTGAGTCATCGCCGTTCACGACGAAATTACTTCTCGCCAGAATCAGCCAACTGCTCAGTCTGATACTCAAGTGTGAGCGCATCAACAACAGGATCCAAATTGCCAGCCAAAACATCTTGCAATTGGTGCAAAGTAAACCCAATGCGATGGTCGGTCACGCGGCTGTCTTTGAAGTTGTAGGTGCGAATTTTCTCGCCACGTCCGCCGCCACCAACCTGGGCCTTTCGCTCAGCAGAAGCGCGCGCCTGCAATTCTTCTTCTTGGCGCTTCAACAACCGCGCTCGCAATACCTGCATGGCTCGCAAACGGTTTTGCAATTGACTGCGCTCATCTTGCATCGCAACAACAACACCACTTGGTCGGTGCGTAATGCGAACCGCAGAGTC
>JANRBC010000012.1 GCA_030727685.1 Ilumatobacteraceae bacterium | reverse complement strand
TCTACGCAAAGAAGACCCAAAATTTTTGACATCAGGTGGCAAGTACATCGAAGACCTGAACGATGAGCCGCTTTTTGCCGGCGCACTTCATGTCACATATGTCAGATCAATAGTTGCCCATGCAAAAATCACCAAGATTGATTTGTCTGAATGCAAATCATCACCTGGGGTCGTCGCAGTTTTTTCTGCGCAAGATCTTGGGCTTGAAGAAGAGCCATCTGCTTATAATCGTCGGGCCAAGCGTGCACATTTGGCGATCGGCAAAGTGCGCTGGGTTGGCGAACTAATCGCCGCGGTCGTCACCGAGCGTGCCGATCAAGGTGAAGACGCGATTGAACGCGCTGTGATTGAGTACGAAACTCTCGAGCCATTAATTGACTTAGAACAATCGATGAACAGCAAGACGCTTATTTACGAAGAGTGCGGCACGAACATTGTTATGGGCACCGTCGAGATGGGCAAACCTGACAACACAGGCGACGAGTTATTCAAAGACTGTGAAGTCGTCGTCAAAGGTCGATTCATGAATCAACGCGTTGCGCCATGCCCGCTTGAAGCACGCGGTTCGGCTGCAACATGGATTGACGGCAGGTTGCAGCAATGGATTTCGACTCAGCATGCGCAGGGTGTGCGGGACGAAGTTGCCAAAGCCAACAAGATCGACACCGAAAAAATTCGTATCATCACCCCAGATGTGGGTGGCGGTTTTGGCGCGAAGATCAGCGCGTATTCAGAAGAGCTTCTGCTCGGCAATATTTCTAGGCATCTTGGCAAGCCGGTGCGCTGGCGCGAAACGCGCAGTGAGTCAATGATCAGTTTGGGTCACGGGCGAGCCCAGTTGCAATACATCACGATCGGCGGCACCAAAGCGGGTCGCGTGACCGCATATCAGTTGAATGCAATCCAAGATTCAGGTGGCTGGGTCGAAGTTGGCACTGTGCTCGCCTCGGCCATGACTCGCCCGATGTCGCAGGGCGTTTATGACATCGACAAAATGGAGTGCCGCACGACTTCAGTAGTCACTAATACGACACCGATTGTCGCGTATCGCGGCGCGGGTCGACCTGAAGCCACAGCTGCGATCGAGCGCGCAATAGATCTTTTCGCCGCCGAAATAGGCAAAGACCCCGCCGAAGTTCGTCGCATCAATCTGATCCCGAAATTTATGGAGACACACAAAACCAAAATTGGTCATACATATGATGTTGGCGACTACGGTGCTGCATTAGAAAAAGCAATGACAGTTGCTAAATATTCTGAAGCGCGCGCCGAGCAAGCCGAGCGTCGCAAACGCGGCGACAAAGTGCAACTTGGCATCGGCGTAAGCGTCTATGTTGAGATCACAGGTGGCGTCGACCCAATGCAAGAACATGCCAAAATAAATATTTTGCCCAACGGTCGAGCAGTCGTCTACACGGGCACTTCACCGCACGGCCAAGGACACGTCACTTCGTGGGCGATGATCGCCAGCAGTGAAACTGGCATCGACATCGCAGATATCGATGTCGTCTGGGGCGACACCGACCTTGTGCCAAGTGGCGGCGGCACGATGGGTTCACGCTCGTTGCAACAAGGTGGCGCTGCAGTGCAAAAAGTTTCGATTGAACTTGTCGATGAAGCACGCAAACTTGCGGCGCAACTGCTTGAAGCAAACGAAAGCGACATCGTGCTCGACAAGTCAACTGGCGCATTTCATGTTGCCGGCACACCGTCAATTTCTAAGTCTTGGTCTGACGTCGCAAAAGCCGCTGATGCAAAGTCTGGCATGACTCACGACGGTATTTTCGTCGCGAACTCAGCGACGTTTCCGTTTGGCGCACACATCGCGATAGTTGAAGTTGACACCGAAACGGGTCAAGTGAAACACCGTCGTCACATCGCTTGCGATGACGCCGGCAAAGTCGTTAATCCACTCATTTTGGATGGTCAAATTCATGGTGGCATCGCCCAAGGCACGGCCCAAGCACTGCTTGAAGAGTTTCGTTACGACAGCGACGGCAATCCGCTGACAACTAATTTTGCCGACTACACGTTTATCTCGGCCGTCGAATTGCCGAGCATCGAAGTTGTCCACATGGAGACACCAACTTTTGTTAACCCACTCGGCGCAAAAGGCATCGGCGAGTCAGGCACGATTGGTTCGACCCCGGCAGTGCAATCTGCAGTTATCGATGCACTATTGCATCTCGGTGTTCGCCACATCGATATGCCGACAACTCCAGAACGAGTTTGGTCAGCAATCGCGAACGCCTCTGCTTAAGTTTCTGCGCCGCAACTGAGTAATCTGTTGCAGTGGACAACTCGCCGATTATCGCCGAAAACCTCGTCCGTCACTTTGGCGATGTACACGCCGTCAAAGGCATTGACCTCGAAGTAAAAGCAGGCGAAGTTTTCGGTTTTCTCGGGCCCAACGGCGCAGGCAAAAGCACTGCGGTACGCATGTTGACAACTTTGTTGCGACCAACTTCGGGCACTGCCCGCGTCGCCGGTTATGACGTCGTCAAACAAGCCGACCAAGTGCGTCGCAATATTGGTGTGGCGCTGCAAGATGCCGCAATTGACCCACTAATGACTGGTGCCGAGTTGCTCGCTCTGCAAGCAGTGCTCTATGGCATTCCATCATCGGCACTTAAAAAACGAGCTGACGAATTGCTCGAGCGAGTCGGTCTCACGGCTGCAGCTTCGCGTCGCGTATCGACATATTCAGGCGGCATGCGACGCCGACTTGACTTGGCTCTCTCTTTAATTCATCAACCAACTGTTTTGTTCTTAGATGAACCTACGACTGGTCTAGACCCGATGAGCCGACTAACACTTTGGGAAGAAGTGCGTCGCCTTAATCGTGAAGGCACGACCGTAATGTTGACGACGCAATATCTTGAAGAAGCAGATCAACTCGCCGATCGAATCGCAATTATCGATCACGGCAAAATTGTGCGCGAAGGCAAGCCTGCCGATCTCAAAGCCAGCGTTGGCGCACCGACATTAATTATCAACACAAACATTGACCAGGTCGAAAAAGCAAATGCAGTGCTCAGCACTTTTGGCGACCTGCGACCTGGTGCAGAAGGTGCACTCGGTGTCGGCTTGCGAGGTGGCGCATCTCAAGTGACCGAGGTCGTGCGCAAACTTGATGAAGCCGGTGTGCACGTCCAGCATCTTGAAATCAACGAGCCGAGCCTCGACGATGTTTTCGCCGAAGCAACTGGCTATCGACTCGAAGGCGCAGACAACGCGCCATCCGCTGGCGACAACGGCGACGAAGAGCCAAAAAAGAAAAAACGCCGAGGACGAAAGTGACTAGTGCCGCCGCAGTTATAAGTGACGGTTCAGTTCAGCGTTCAACATCGACCGCGATACGCCAGACTTTCGCGTTAGCCAAACGCTCGACCCTCGAACTATTTCGACAGCCAGCGCTCGTCGTGCCGAGCATCGTGTTTCCGTTGTTTTTTTCGTTTTTAGGCAACTCATCTTTTGGTAAGACAATCTCGTTGCCAGGGTTTCCAAAAGTCAACTCATATCTTCAGTTTCAACTGGCGGGCACGATTACCCAAGGCGTTTTGTTCGGTTCGGTCACCGGCGCAGCCGCACTTGCTACAGATATCGAAAGTGGTTTCTTCGATCGACTTCTTGCGTCACCAACTTCGAGGCTGTCAATTTTGTTCGGACGCCTTGCAGGCAGCACACTTTTCGGTGCAGTCGAGACTGCAATTTTCGTTTTAATTCTTCTGCCATTTGGTGCAGATGTATCGGCCGGACTGCCTGGCATTATCGCGATGGTCATCAGTGGTGCATTAATCGCCCTTGCCGTCGGGGCATTGATGTCGTCAGTTGCGCTCAAGACAGGTTCAGCCGAAGCAGTGCAAGGCACGTTTCCATTGCTATTTATCTTGTTATTTTTCTCAAGTGCATTCTTTCCGCGCGAGACAATGAGTGGTGTCTACAAAACAATCGCTGGTCTGAATCCAATTTCGCACCTAGTTGAAGGCCTTCGCGCACTGTCACTTGAAGGCTTCAGCGTCTCGGCAACAGCGCGAGCAATCTTGGTACCGCTTGCTATTGCAATAGTTGCTTTGTTCATCGCCAGCCGACAACTCAATGCCCGACTGCGAGCAAACTAACGATGAGTACAAGCGCAAATACAGTGTCGACAACTTCGTCGACGCACGACATGCACTCGACAACGATGCGCAGTTCGTGGCAACTTGTAAAACGCAGCCTGATCAATACTCGTCGTCTGCCGTCTGCATTCTTTCCGACACTGGCAATGCCAATCTTCAATATGATTTCATTCTCCGGCACTTTTTTTGCCCTCACAAGACTTCCGGGCTTTCCTACAGATCGCTCGGTCAATTGGTTCATGCCGCTCGGTTTGGCGATGGGTGCCGCATTCAGCGGTGTTGGTCTCGGGTTTTCGCTTATCCGTGATCTTGAGAATGGTTTTTATGATCGCTTGCGCATGTCACCAACATCACGCACGTCGCTAATCGTCGGACCAATTCTTGCAACATGGATTCGTGTCACAATCGTGACGCTAATAGTTTTCGGTGTCGGCACACTTCTTGGCGCACGACCAACAGCTGGCGTACTGAGTTATCTGTGCTCATGGATCGCAGCAATCGGCATCTCTACAATCGGTGCCGGTTGGGGTCTGGGTCTTGCATTTCGGTTTCAAGACATGCGTGGCGCAGCGATTATGCAAATGTCGATTTTCTTGACGATGTTTTTATCGACCGCACAAGTGCCGCTATATGTAATGACAGGATGGTTGCATGCAGTTGCACGCATCAACCCGATCACAAATATTTTTCGCCTGTCACGATCGGGCTGGGTCAACGCAACCGACCCCGGGTATATGAGTTGGTCGAACAGTTACGGCGGCTTGATTGCCATCGCCGCATTAAGCGCATTAACGGTGATTTTCGCCTTACGCAGCCTGCAAAAGATAGATAATTAGCCCAATTTGTGCGGTCGTGCCTTTCGGGGCATGATTGCCTACAGGGGTAAGCGTTCGGCATTGGCGCTGAACCAGATATGGGGGTTGAAGATGAAAGTTTCAATCACGGTTAACGGCACAGAACATCATGGCGATGTTGAGCCAAGAACTTTGTTGGTGCATTACATCCGCGAAGTGATTGGCCTAACCGGCACAAATGTTGGTTGCGACACATCGAGTTGTGGTGCTTGCACGATTCACATGAACGGTGAAGCGGTAAAGAGTTGCACAATTTTGGCGGTGCAAGCAGATGGTGCGAGCGTCACCACGATCGAAGGCTTGGCACGCGACGGCGTGATGCATCCGATGCAAACAGCATTCATGGAGAATCACGGTCTGCAATGCGGCTACTGCACACCTGGCATGGTGATGGCAGCAGTTGGTTTGCTAAATGAAAACCCGAAGCCAACCGAAGAAGAGGTTCGCATGGGTCTTGAAGGCAACTTGTGTCGTTGCACTGGCTATCACAACATTGTCAAATCTGTACTCGCTGCCGCGAGTGCTAAGTAAGGGGGCGTCATGACTATCACCGAGAACAAACCAACCAACATCATCGGCACACGGTTGTTGCGCCGTGAAGACCCACCACTATTAACTGGCGAAGCAAAATTCACCAACGATTTAAGTATTCCGGGTGCTTTGCACTTGTCAGTTCTGCGATCACCTTATGCACACGCAAAAATTAAATCAATCAACGTTTCGGCTGCACTAAAAATCGCTGGCGTTGTTGCCGTGTACACAGGCAAAGATCTGCAAACAGCGTGGGCAGCACCAATGCCTTGCGCATGGCCTGTTACTCCAGACATGAAGAATCCGCCACACTTTCCACTTGCGATCGACAAAGTTAACTATGTCGGCGACGGCGTTGCTGCAGTGCTGGCCACAAATGAAACTGCGTCGCGTGACGCACTTGATGCAATCGATGTCGAATACGAACCGCTGCAAGCAGTTGTCGATCTCGAAGATGCACTAAGCGACAAGAACGTCATTCACAAAGACCTCGGCACTAACAAGAGCTACACCTGGCCGCTTCTTGTTGAAGAGACACCTGGTTGCGTTGAAGAAGCATTCAAGAAAGCCAAATACAAAATCAAAGAGCGCTACGTTCAACAGCGCTTGATTCCGATGGCGATGGAGCCTCGCGCAATCGCCGCAGTGCCACAGCCATTTGGCGGAGACATCACCCTTTATTCATCGACTCAGATTCCACACATTTTGAAGGTGATGACTGCGCTGACTCTCGGCATTCCAGAGCAACAAGTGCGAGTTGTCGCGCCAAGCGTGGGTGGCGGTTTCGGTTCAAAACTTGATGTTTACGCCGAAGAACTTTTGTGCATGGCACTCGCCCGCAAACACAGCGCACCTGTGCGCTGGGTCGAAGAACGCACTGAAAATACGCAGGCAACAATTCAAGGTCGCGGACAAATTCAGCATGTCGAACTAGCCGCAGACGAGAACGGCAAGATCACTGCGGTTCGAGTGCGAATAATCGGTGACATGGGTGCGTACCTGCAACTCGTCACACCTGGCGTGCCTTTGCTGGGTGCGTTTTTGTATGCAGGTGTCTATGACATTCCGAAGGCATACGACTTCAGTTGCACTTCGGTGTTTACCAACTTGACGCCGACAGATGCATATCGCGGCGCTGGTCGACCTGAAGCAACTTACGCAATCGAAATGGCAATCGAAGCACTCGCCCGAGAGATGAAAATCGATTCGTTCGAACTGCGCAAGCGCAACTACATCAAAAAAGAACAGTTTCCGTATACGGCATTTAGCGGTCTGACATACGACTCGGGCGATCACCTATTGGCAGCAGAAAAAGCCGCCACGATGACCGATCTCGCTGGCGTGCGTGCGCAACAGAAAAAACAAAACGTGCCTGGTGCGACGAAACTTCTTGGCGTCGGCATGAGTTCGTATTTCGAAATGTGCGGTCTCGCACCGTCGCGTGTGTTGGCATCGCTCAACTACAGCGCCGGTGGTTGGGAAGCAGCAACAGTTCGCGTATTGCCGACCAACAAAGTGCAGGTCATCACCGGCACTTCGCCACACGGTCAAGGACACGAAACTTCGTGGGCGATGATCGCCTCAGAAAAACTCGGTGTCGCACCTGAAGACGTCGATGTCTTGCACAGCGACACAGCAATCTCGGCACTTGGTCTTGACACTTATGGCTCGCGAAGTTTGCCGGTTGGCGGTGTTGCGATTGCGCTCGCTTGCGACAAAGTGATCGAGAAAGCAAAACTGATAGCCGCTCATCAACTTGAGTGTGCGGCCGAAGACTTGCAGTTCGTTGGCGGCACGTTCAGCGTCAAGGGCTCACCCGATCGCGCTTTGCCGCTCGCAGCAATTGCGTTCGGTGCGTTCACTGCACACAATCTGCCTGAGGGTTGCGAACCCAACCTTGAAGCCCAAGTTTCATATGACCCACCAAACTTTTCGTGGCCATTTGGCACGCACATGTGCGTTGTCGAAGTCGACACCGAAACAGGTGCAGTGAAGATTTTGAAATACATCGCGGTCGATGACTGCGGCAATCAGATAAATCCGCTGATTGTCGAAGGTCAAGTACACGGTGGTGTGGTGCAAGGCATCGCCCAGGCATTATTCGAAGAAGCCGTCTACGACAGCGACGGCAATTTGAAGTCATCCAACCTTTCCGAGTATCTAGTGCCAGCGGCAAGCGATGTACCGGCGATTACAACCGGTCACACGATCACGCCGTCGCCAACAAATCAACTCGGTGTTAAAGGCGTCGGTGAAGCAGGCACGATCGGTGCGGCCCCAACAGTTATGACAGCGATCATTGATGCGCTGTCAAGCCTGGGTGTCACGTCGATGGCGATGCCTGCGTCGCCACAAACGGTGTGGAAAACAATTCAAGAAGCAACTCGTGGAGGTAAAAAATGATTCCTGCAGCATTTGATTACAAGCGGGCATCGTCTGCCGCCGAAGCAATCTCACTTGTCAGTCAATATGGCAGTGATGCCAAGTTTCTTGCAGGTGGCCACAGTTTGTTGCCACTAATGAAGTTGCGTCTCGCACAACCAGCGATGCTGATCGATATCGGTCGCGTCAAAGATTTGTCGTACATCAAAGATGCGGGCAACCACATCGCCATTGGTGCATTGACACGCCACATGGATGTCGAGACTTCGAAAGTTCTGCATGAGCACGCACCACTGCTTGCGCATGCGGCTGGTCATGTTGGCGATGCCCAAGTGCGACATCGTGGCACGATCGGTGGTTCGATCGCGCACGCCGACCCAGCCAGCGATTTGCCGGCAACAACGCTTGCTCTTGGCGCAACATATGTTGTGCAAGGACCAAAAGGTCAACGCGAAATCGCAGCCGCGAACTTTTACAAAGGCTTTCTCGAAAGCGATTTGGCTGCCGACGAAATGCTGATTGAAATTCGCGTGCCAAAAATGCAGGGCGCCGGCTGGAGCTTTCAAAAGTTCAACCGCCGCGCTCAAGATTGGGCAATCGTTGGCGTTGCCGCATGGCGTCGCAAAGGCGAAGCCGGTGTTGCTCTTGTAAATATGGGCTCAACACCAATTTTGGCGACCAGTGTTGCTGGTGCGATCGCTAAAGGCGCTTCAATTAGCGACGCGGCGGCGATGGCATCTAACGAAGCCGACCCGCAAAGCGACTTGAATGCTTCGACCGAATATCGCAAGCATTTGGCAAGTGTTTTAGTGCGCCGAGCACTCGAAGCCGCGTCAAAGTAGAACGAAATATCTCGCGACTTCGTGGCGCGACTTAAATATTTATTTGCGCGGCTGAACGCGTTGCAATAAATGGCTTGAAGTATTTGGCGCGAATCTCGTTGTGCAGCGGGTTTTCGTCGTACACGCGCCAGCCTGCGACATCATCAAAAGTTGCCACGATCAAATAGTCGGCGTTCGTCGGGGCCGAAACACCCAGATCAGGGCCACAGTGATAACTGCGCACAGTTTCAATCTGCTTGACCATGTCGTGCAAAACTTTTGTGATTGTCTCGTGATAATTCGCAGGCACTTGGTCGTTCCAAGTTATTGCTACGACATGCTGCAACATCAGATCAAACCCGTGTAAGCACCACCGTCAACTTGCAAGTTAACGCCAGTAACAAACTTCGCCGACTCGCTGCACAAAAATGCCACGATGCTGCCAAAGTCTTTCGGGTCACCGACAAAACCCGCCGGTATGTCAAGCGCCTTGGCATCTGGTGTTGCGCCATACAACTGCCTGATGCGATCGGTGTCGTGCGTGCCAGGTTGCACCGTGTTCACGGTGATGCCGTCACCAGCGACTTCGCGCGCAACAGTTTTTAGAAAACCAGTCAGACCAGCGCGTGCCGTGTTTGACAAAATCAAATTCGCCATCGGCTGACGCACGGCGATCGAGGTGATCGCCACAACTCTGCCCCACTTGCGCGATTGCATTTGTGGCACGACAAGTTTTGTCATCGCAATCATCGACATTAAACCGTTTTCAAAAGCCTTGTCGTAACTTTCGACACTGGTGCTAGCAAAGTTGCCGGCCGGCGGACCGCCACTATTTAAAATCAAAATGTCGATACTTCCAAGAATTCTTGTAGCTTGCTCGACAAAACTTTCACCACCTGCAACCGACGAG
>JANRBC010000011.1 GCA_030727685.1 Ilumatobacteraceae bacterium | reverse complement strand
ATATGAAACATCGAGTAAAAATCACCTATTGCATCTCTTGAGACTTTTCTAGCCACGCCGTGAGCGCGGTTTCTGAAATCTTGCATGATTATCAACACGTCATATCTGAACTGTTGGTCGTCACAAGTCAGGGAGGAACCTTCGATGTTGAAGTTGATGGAACATTGATTTATTCGAAGGCTTTAACTGGTCGCCACGCAAATCCTGGTGAAGTGCTTGGGCTATTTCGCGACTTTGTTGGGCCAGAAACTCCGGTGTACGAGCGTTGACAGTTTTGCTGAACCTGTCACGCTGAGACAGTTAAGGCTTGCCGCGAAATGGCTGAATGCCGTTGGCAGGAATTACTCCTAGTCGACCACGCTGGTAGTCATCGAAAGCTTGTTGCAGTTCTGCGCGAGTGTTCATAACAAATGGTCCGTGTTGCTCGACTGGTTCGCCAATTGGTTGGCCGCCTAACAAGATGACATCAAGAGCAGTTGACCCTGCTGCCTCAATGGTCATTGTGTCGCCGTGTCCGAACACGACTGCTTGACCAAGACCAAAGGGCACTCGCTCTGATCCAGCAAAGCCAGAGCCTTTGAGTCCATACGCAAGTGCATTGAACTGTGGGTTCCATGGCAACACCATGCGTGCACCAGGCGAAAGAGTCGCATGTGCCATAACAATTGGTGTCTTCGAAGAACCTGGACCCTGAACGCCATCAATGTCACCAGCAATTAAACGTATGAGAGTAGTTGCGTCAGGTGTGGTGAGAAGTTTCACCATGTTGGCTTCAAGGTTTTGATACGCAGGCGAGATCATTTTTTGCTTCGACGGCAAGTTGACCCATAACTGCAGGCCATGAAAAAGACCACCAGAGACAACCAAACTTTCAGGTGGTGTTTCAATATGCAAAATTCCGCCGCCCGCTGTCATCCATTGCGTTGCGCCGTCTGAAATTACGCCGCCGCCACCGTGAGAATCTTGGTGAATGAATGTTCCGTCCATGATGTAAGTGACAGTTTCAAAGCCACGGTGTGGGTGCCAGTCGGTACCGCGTGGTTCATAGGGGCGGTAATCGACTTCACCCATCTGATCCATCATGATGAATGGGTCAAGAATATTTTTTGCAATACCGGCAAATGCGCGACGAACCGGAAAACCTTCGCCCTCAAAGCCGCTTGGTGCAGTGGTCACAGAGCGAACGGGGCGGTCGGTTACTTCGGCACCAGGCGCACTGATGCGCGCGAGTGTGAGTGTGTCGGCGGTAACTGCAGGCATGGTGAGTCCTTTTTAATTAGACAACTGACTAGTTGCGTACCCAATCATATTGGTCAGAGTTCAGACTGATCTACACAACGCAAGAAGTCGGGCCCAGTATTTTTTGGACACAACTTTGAGTTTGCCGGGGCAAACGTGCCATCGCGATTTTCTAAGCCGGGCACGATCCACGCATGCAGCATCCAAAAATCTCCACCGGCGATGTACGAACCTTTGCACTCATCTGGCCCGGTAGATCTTTCGCGAATCACCCACCCAGACAACGCGACGCAGAGCCCTGCGTGGCGATGCCACATGTCTGAATCACCGGTAAAACCAACGGGCTCTGAGGCTGATTGAACGGCATATGAATAGCCGGCAAGCACAGGCGGAGATTTGCTGTGGTCGAACAACAGCATCGACGGGTTTGTTGGCGAGAATGGTTCGAGAATCTGCGACCAACGCACCCAGTGAGTTCCGATGCCGGGTGAAGGCGAAGTTGCCAACACGTATCCGCGAGCGGCAACTTTTTCGATGGTGTCGAGTTCGGCGATAACCGACCGCGCTGCGGCAATCTCGTCATCAAGAATCGCTTGATCGGCGGCACTGACTGACTTCGCAGAATGCATGCCGCCGTGTTGATGCTCGTCGGCCGGTGGCCGCTTGGCACCGGTTGCCCCGAGTGCAACAATCGCCGCCACTTCAGTGTCGGGCAGATCGTTAGGGAGAATGTCGGTATCAGCGGGTGCAGCGAGCACGATCTCGTCGTCGATTTGCTGCGAGTCGCCACCATCAGCACTACCGCAAGCGCTGATTACCACGAGTGACGTTATTACGACGAGCCGCGTTCGCATCGAAGGTCTTTGTCGTTGCAGTGTCATTCGATGCGAGATTAGCGCAGATCTTGAACTTCTCGGTTGCCTTGTGCGCAAACGAAATTAGTTTTTGACGGGGTAGCGACGCCACTTGAATGGTGCATTGATCGCGACGGCGAGCAAAACGAGCAACACAGCATTCAGCAAAACTGGTCGCCAAATAAATTCAAAGCCAAGATCAGTAACTGCGTCGCCGTCGATGATTGCGGCAAGCACCGTCCCACCACTTGGCGGGTGCATGAAACCAAATCGAACCATCAGGCCAGCGTGCACACCGACAGCGATGCCAATGGCGAGCGCAGTGTTATCAAAAACTTGTGCTGAAGCAACGCCCAAGAATGCTGCGACACAGTGGGCGAGAATTACAGGCACGGGTTGTGCCGCTGGCGCGGTCGGCATCGTGAACAATGTGATCGCAGAGGATCCCATGGCTAAAACCAGTATTGGCGCGGTGCCATTGAGCATGGCGTCGCAGATGAGCCAAGTAATCGCCATACCTAGTGCGGCACCAACAGCACCAATTACGGAATCTTTATTGTTGGCTTTCGGCGACGGAAAGAGCCTCAAGATTAAGCGCGCCCAAATTTCTTTGACTCTTCAGCAAATTGCTTGGCGATTTGTGAAGTAATCGACGCATTTGTTCTTGAGATCGACTGCACAAAGTCATAACTGGTGATGTGGCTTGGCTCAATGCCTTTTCGAGCCCGATCAAAAGCGATGCTCGCCGCACGTTGCGAGGCCAATTCGATATCGCCCGGAGTAAAGCCTTCGGTCGCTTTGACCAAATCTTTGATTTTCACATCTTGCGTGTCGAGTCGAGCCAGAATTTTCGTCCATAGTGCGTGGCGCGCGTCTTCATCTGGTGGACCGATTGGTATTACGAGGTCAAACCGACCGGGGCGCAACACTGCAGGGTCGATGTTGTTGACAAAGTTTGTCGCACAGATAAGAAGATGCCCAGCACGTGTACGAAACGCCGGAATCATCTTGAGCAATTCATTGACAACACCGCGAGTACCGGGGCTCTCGGTTCGCGCTGTTGCGATTTCGTCAACTTCGTCGATGAACACAACGATGTTTTCAAGTTTGAGTAGTTCAGTGAGAGCATTGCGAAGTTCGGCAGCAAGTGAATTTTCGCCGCTATCAAGTTTCGAAGGCAACAACTCAACAAACGGCCAGCCAAGTCGCCCCGCGATTGCACGAGCGAAAGTTGTTTTGCCCGTACCAGGGGGACCAAACAGCATCACTGCTGACGGCGCGTTCACCCCAATTTTGGCAGCCAATTCTGAATCTGCGAGCGGGGCAATAATTCGATTCTCGATCAAGGTTTTTTCGGCTTCCATGCCGGCTACGCGGTCCCACAATGCGGCATCGCAAAGTTCGCCACCCCACTGATCAAGAACACGCATCGCAGATGGTTCGATCGGTTCTGACTTTTCGTAAAGCACGAGATCGTGAGTCGGGCTGAAGCCGCGGTTGACGAGTGCTGTTTGACCTGCCTCAAAGTTGGTTAATAGTGCAGAAATTTTGCGTACACCTTCATGCAAAAGTTTTTCTTCAAGGCGTTGAAGCATCGCCGAGCCGATGCCTTGATGTCGCCACTTCGGGCTAATCGCGACGATATTGATCCAAGCGTCGTCATTGCTGATTCGACTCGAAACTAAACCGACGACCTCGTTATCTGCCACTGCAACAATTGCAGGTGAGCCAGCACTGGAGTCGGCGACAAACTTAGCGATGTCAACTGGTCTCGAGTCGGGCAGACCGCGACAAAGTTCGAGCAGACGAACCGCCGACGAGATATCGCCAGGTACTAGGTCGCGTACTTTGTACACAGAATAAGGCTAGGTCTACAAACGTCGCCTGAGCGCCATTATTTAGCCCGATAACTCGTGGGCAAGTAGGTTAAAGGCATGGAATTTAGATATCTCGGCAACAGCGGTTTCAAAATCTCAGCGATCAGTTACGGCAACTGGATCACCCACGGCAGTCAAGTTGAAGAAGATGCTGCCAACGCGTGCGTCAAGCGCGCACTTGATCTTGGCATCACAACTTTTGATACGGCCGATGTTTACGCAGGCACTCGTGCCGAAGAAGTTTTGGGCCGTGCTTTGGCTGGCGTGCCACGCCAAAGTATTGAAGTTTTCACCAAGGTCTATTGGCCGACTGGTGCGGGCGTCAACGATCGCGGTTTGTCGCGCAAGCACATTATGGATTCAATCCACGGATCGCTCAAGCGCATGAATCTCGACCACGTTGACCTGTATCAAGCGCATCGCTTCGATGTCGAAACACCACTCGAAGAGACGATGCTTGCATTTGCCGACATCGTGCGCCAAGGCAAAGCCCTATATATAGGTGTCTCAGAATGGGATGCAGACCAGATCACTCGCGGTGCGGCACTCGCGCGCGAGTTAAAAGTTCCATTCATTTCGAATCAGCCGCAATATTCGATGTTGTGGCGCGTGATCGAACAAGAAGTTATTCCGGCTTCGCAAGATGCCGGCATGTCACAAATTGTTTGGTCGCCGATGGCACAAGGTGTTTTGAGCGGCAAGTATTTGCCAGGTCAACCGCCACCGGCTGGCTCACGCGCAACCGATGAACTGAGTGGCAAAAACTTTATTGCACGCTGGCTCAACGATGATGTTTTGACTCGTGTGCAACAACTGAAACCAATAGCTGAAAAAGCCGGCATCACGATGGCGCAAATGTCAATCGCCTGGACGTTGCAAAATAAGAACGTGGCTTCAGCAATTGTTGGCGCAACCCGACCCGAGCAACTCGACGACAATGTCAAGGCTGCAGGCGTCGTTCTTGATGCCGACACCTTGAAGGCAATCGACAAAGTGCTTGACGGCGTTGTAATTAGCGACCCGAGAAAAACCGAGTCGCCAAAAACAAGGCCATAAGTTTTAGCGGTTTTTAACCGCCGCTTCTTTATTTGTCGAAGCGGTCGAGGTTCATTACCTTTGTCCATGCGGCGACGAAATCGCGCACGAACTTTGCCTTCGCGTCGCTTTGAGCGTAGACCTCGGAGAGTGCACGCAATTGCGAGTTTGATCCGAAGATCAAGTCATTGCGTGTGCCTGTCCAGATGACTTTGCCTGTCTTGCGATCGCGACCTTCAAACAACTCTTCAGACTTGTCTGTCGGCTTCCAATCGATGTTGATGTCAGTCAAGGCCACGAAGAAGTCGTTCGTCAGAACGCCCGGTGTCTTGGTGAATACACCATGGCTTGAACGCTTGTAGTTGGCGTTCAATGCCCTCATGCCACCAACCAGCACTGTCATTTCTGGCGCGCTGAGAGTGAGCAAGGCGGCTTTTTCAAGCAGCAACTGTTCGGTTGTTTGTACATGGCCCGGACGCAGATAGTTGCGGAAACCATCAAAAGTTGGTTCAAGCACTGCGAACGAATCGACGTCGGTCTGCTCGGCCTTGGCATCGCCACGACCTGGCAAGAACGGCACTTCAACTTTCACGCCAGCATCTTGCGCAGCTTTTTCGACTGCAGCGTTACCGCCGAGAACGATCAAGTCGGCAATTGAGAAGCCGGTTTCTGCGCTGAGAGCCTCGTAAACCTTGAGAGCCTTCGCCAATTCAGTTGGGTCGTTTGCTTCCCAATTTTTCTGAGGTGCCAAACGAACACGTGAGCCGTTTGCACCGCCACGCTTGTCTGTGCCTCTGAATGTTGAAGCTGATGCCCATGCTGTGAAGACCAAATCTGAAACTGAAAGTCCGCTTGCGAGGATCTTCTTTTTCAGGTTTGCAACGTCTGCTGCAGTCGGCACTTTGCCCGGCTTCGAAACTGGATCTTGCCAAATCAAATCTTCCTTTGGCACCAAGTTGCCCAAGTAACGAGACTTTGGACCCATGTCGCGGTGGTTCAGTTTGAACCATGCGCGAGCGAAAGCGTCTGCAAACTTGTCTGGGTTTGCATAGAAGTCTTTCGAGATCTTGAGGTAAGCAGGATCAAACTTCAGCGCAAGATCTGCTGTCGTCATGATCGGTGCATGCTTTCGCGATGCATCGTGCGCGTCTGGCACGGTGCCAGCCATCGCTCCACCTTTCGGAATCCACTGTTGAGCGCCTGCTGGGCTCTTGGTCAACTCCCATTCGTTCTCGAGCAGAATCTTGAAGTAGTCGTTGTCCCACTGCGTTGGGTTTGTTGTCCATGCGCCTTCGATGCCGCTGGTGATTGTGTCGACGCCGCGACCTGAACCCATTGAGTTCAACCAACCAAGACCCATTGCATGAATCGGTGCTGCTTCTGGTTCTGGCCCAACGAACTTGCCTGGGTCGCCAGCACCGTGTGCTTTGCCGAATGTGTGACCACCTGCAACAAGTGCGACAGTTTCTTCGTCGTTCATCGCCATGCGGGCGAATGTTTCGCGAACGTCGCGAGCCGACAAAACTGGATCTGCAACTCCGTTCGGACCTTCTGGGTTGACGTAGATCAAACCCATTTGAACTGCTGCCAACGGGTTGGCAAGTTCGCGATCACCTGAGTAACGCTCATCGGCAAGCCATGTTGTTTCTGTGCCCCAATAAGTGTCATCTGATTCGTAAACGTCTGGGCGACCGCCGGCAAAACCGAACGACTTAAAGCCCATCGTTTCGAGAGCAACATGACCCGTGAGGATCATCAAGTCGGCCCACGAAATTTTGTTGCCGTACTTTTGCTTGATCGGCCAAAGAAGTCGGCGTGCCTTGTCGAGGTTGCCGTTGTCTGGCCACGAGTTGGTTGGTGCGAAACGTTGCATACCTGCGCCGCCGCCGCCACGACCGTCTGAAATTCGGTATGTACCAGCCGCGTGCCATGCCATGCGGATGAAGAACGGACCGTAATGGCCGTAGTCGGCTGGCCACCAATCTTGTGAATCTGTCATCAAGACGGAGAGATCTTTTACTACTGAATCAAGATCAAGTGACTTGAACTCTTTTGCATAATCGAAATCAGGATCCATCGGATCGCCAACTTCTGGATTGTTATGAAGAACTCGAACGTTGAGTTGATTTGGCCACCACTTTGTATTTGTGGTGCCCATGTTTTCTGCTGTGATTGCTCCGCCTGAAAAGGGGCAGCTGCTGGTTTGGTTGTTTGTCATGGTGACATTCTCGGCTGTTTTTGTCCATAAGGCAAATCGTATTTTTGGCGAAGTATCATAAGATTTAGTTATGTCACTGCCAACCCTTCAGCAACTGCGTTATTTCGTCGCCATTGCCGATTCGGGCTCATTTGGCGTTGCAGCCGATGAGCAATTTGTCTCACAGCCGGCGCTGAGTGCTCAGATAAAAGAGCTCGAGCGAAAGTTGGGCGTCACGCTTTTCGAGCGCACAAATCGTGGTGTTCTGTTGACAACACATGGCGACGAAGTGTTGAAGCGGGCTCGTGCAGTTTTGCGAGAAGTTGTCGGTCTTGTCGAGGCAACAAAGCATGACGGCAAACATTTGCGCGGCGAAATTGGTCTCGGCGTCATACCGACGCTTGCTCCATATGTTTTGCCAGATGTGGTTCGTTCTTTTAAAAGTTCGCACCCAGACGCCGAGTTGCGAATATTTGAGATGACAACAAACAAACTTTTAGATTCGTTGCGTCGAGGCGAAATTGATCTCGGTCTTTTGGCGTTGCCAGTTTTTTCTGATGAGTTTCTCACAGCACCAATTGCTGAAGACAAGTTCTTGTTGGCGATGCCGACCAATCACGAATTGGCGAGTTCGAAATCGCCGCTCAAATTAGAAAAGTTGCGAGGCGAGCGGGTGATTCTTCTCGAAGAGGGGCATTGCCTTCGTGACCAAGTGGCACAAGTTTGTCAACTTGCATTCAGCGAGCCAAGTGAAATTCAAGCAACGAGCATGGCGACGCTTTCGCAAATGGTCGCCGCAGGCATGGGTGTCACATTGCTGCCCGAGTGCGCAGAAAAAGTTGAAGCAGGTTCGGGTCGCGGCATCGTCACACGTCGGTTCGCGGGTCAATCACCGAGTCGCACCATCGGTTTGATTTGGCGCAGGTCGTGGCCGTTCGCTGAAATGTTTATTGACATTGCCGAAAAAATCGGCAAGAACAATCGATTTTCGCAAAACGTAAGTTCTTAAATAATTAGCGAACTATTACTCGCAACTGCCGACCACAGTTCGGCTGTCTGCGCCGCCAGATATATTTCCGTTTTCGTCGATCACAATCATGTTTGCGTGACCAAAACCCGAGTCAAGTCGAGGGCGTTGCTCAACTTGGTGTCCTCGTGAGGTGAGTTCGCCTAGCCAACTTTCTGGTGCGTGTCCTTCGACTTGCACGGTTGGTGGTGATTGCGAAGACCAAGTGTCGAAACCGGTGGTTGGCCCACGAAGCACCCAACGACCTGCATCAACAATTTCTGCTGGCTTGCGAGCAGCGCCCCGATTTCGCAACAGCCGAGTAATTAGTTGCAAAATAATTTGGGGTTGAGCATCGCCGCCCATTGTTCCGAGCACCGAAAGAAGAGAACCATCTTTTCGGGTGATCAGCGCGGGGCACAACGTGTGAGGTGGTTGTCGACCAGCCGCAAGTTCAGATTCGTGCCCGCGCATCAACGAAAAACCGAGACCGCGATTGTGCAAGTTAATGCCGGTTCGTTGCTCGACAAGCCCAGAGCCAAAACCCGACGCATTCGAGTTAATCAACGAAACACCCATTGAATTGCCATCGACTGCACACATATATGTAGTGTCACCGTCTTGGCCCACATGGCTGCGCGGCGATGCAGATTGCGGGCTGATCAACGACTTGCGTTTGACGAGGTCTTCGAGAGTGGCGCCGAGGTCGGCGCGGTCGTGAAGAACTTCGGTTCGGTCATAGCCGACGGCTGTTGATGCTTCAATCAGCAGGTGAGCCCATTGCGCATCGTTCGGGTCATCAGGAAGATCAAGTTGCTCGCTGATTGCGAGTGCTGCCAGAAACAAATAACCCTGTGATGGGGCAGCAGTCGACCAAACACGATGACCATATGCGTCAACTGAAATCGGTTTGTCCCAAGTTGCGCTTGCGCCGGCAAGATCTTCGCGCGTGTACATGCCATTTGCAATTTCGATTAGGCCTTCGGCAAACTCGCCTGCATAAAAAGCATCGCGACCACGTGTGGCAACCGCACGAAGAGTGCGCCCGAGACCTGGCCGCTTAATTGTTGACGCAACTTCTGTTGTCATCGAATGCAGATCTTTAAAATTTGGTTTCCAAGCCTCGTCAAGTCGCTTAAACGAGTTGATTAAAAGTGGTGAAGACCTAAAACCGTTTTCGGCAAGACGAATTGCATCGGCAAACAAAAGTTCGAGGGGCAAAGTGCCAAAGCGTTCATGAAGGGCGAGCCATCCGACTACACATCCGGGCACAGTTATCGAATTGAAGTTCGCGTTCATTGGCACGTGCGTGAAACCTTGTTGGCGCAATTGTTCTGGGTTGACGCCAGAACCAGCGCGACCGGCGGCATTTAGCGAGTGCACTTGACCATCAACATGCACTAGTGCGAATAGATCTCCGCCCATGCCGCAAAGATGTGGTGCGACAACGGCCATTGCTGCGCTTGTCGCAATCGCAGCATCAACTGCATTGCCGTTTTGTTCGAGAATGCGTACGCCCGCTT
>JANRBC010000010.1:5865-9918 GCA_030727685.1 Ilumatobacteraceae bacterium | reverse complement strand
GAGAGTTTTTATCAGCAGATCGCCACACATAAAGTGGCAACTCAGTCGTTGAGCGTTGCCCAAGTTGTTGAAAAGATTATTGAGCAATGCGGTCTGTCTGCCATGTCAGGAGAGCACAAGTGACGACGCACAAGATTGAAGTCGCGCTAGGTGATCGCGCTTATTCGGTTTTGGTTGGTCATGGCGTTATAAGTCAACTTGAAGAGTTGTTGCCTAAGGCGGCAAAACGAGCAGTAGTAATAACACAGAACAAAATTGCGCTTCAACCTAAATTGAATATTCCAAGTACGACAGTCGTCATCGGCGACGGTGAAGAGCACAAAAGCCTGCAGACAATCGAGATGCTCGCACAGAAATTTGCCGAATTTGGTCTAACTCGAAACGATGTAGTCATTGGTGTCGGTGGGGGCATGGTCACTGATGTTGCGGGTTTTGCTGCCGCAAGTTGGCACCGCGGAACAGCAGTAGTGCATGTGGCAACTTCGCTTGTCGGCATGGTCGACGCAGCCATCGGCGGAAAAACGGGTGTAAACATTTCGCAAGGCAAAAATTTGGTCGGTGCTTTTTGGCAACCAAGTGGGGTGCTCTGCGATCTAGATGCGCTCGAGACTTTGCCCCAACGCGAGATGCGCTGTGGTTTGGGTGAAGTTTCTAAATATCACTTTCTGACCGGAGATGATCTTCTCGCTCTTGAAATGCCCGAGCGAATCGCGAGATGCGTTGAAATTAAAGCAAAAATAGTTGCAGGCGACGAGCGCGAGAGCGGAAGTCGCGCACTTCTTAACTATGGGCATACCTTGGCCCACGCGCTTGAGCGATCGAGCAATTTTTCGCTAGCGCACGGTGAGGCAGTCGCCGTCGGAATGATCTTTGCTGCTCATGTTGCCCACGCGATGCAACGCATCGGCAAACCCCGAGTCGATGAGCATTATCGGGTGATCGGTGAAACGTATGGGCTCAAAGTAAAGCCAGATGAAAAAGTCAACCGCCGTGAACTAATCGAATTGATGCGCCACGATAAAAAAGCCATCTCAGGTCTGACATTTGTCTTAGACGGGCTATCTGGCATCGAAATTGTTAGTGGTGTTGATGAAGCCCACTTAATGCAAGCTTTCGACGCAATGCAACTGAACGAGAAGTAATCTATTAGTCATGGCTAAGTCAAAATTGCAGACAGTTCTAGTGCTTAGCGGGCCAAATTTAAACCTGTTGGGCCAAAGACAGCCAGAAATATATGGCACTGATTCTCTTAAAGACCATATGCGACGAGTCGAAGAGACAGCGACGCAGTTTGGTCTGCAGATTGAGACAGTTAGCGCCCAGGGTGTTGCTGAAATAGTCGAAGCGATTCACTCGGCGCGAGACAGATGTGCAGCGATCATTATTAATCCGGGGGCTTTGACGCATTTCGCGTGGAGTCTGCACGATGCTTTAGCTAGCTTCGCAGGCCCGATTATCGAAGTTCACCTCTCAAACCCAGCTACTCGTGAAACATGGCGTCACGAGAGTGTTGTTGCCCCAGTTGCATCTGGTTCAATTGCGGGTTTTGGTGCTGACTCTTACGTTTTTGCCGTGCATGCAGTCGCAACATTGTTAGCCAGAAAGAAATAACTCTATGAATTTCGCATCACTTGACGCTGCTAAGAAATTGTCACCACTCGTTGTAAACGGTCGAGATAAATTAGTTCGCACAGAGTTGCAACGTGTGGGTGCCAGCAGCGGAAGTGCGCTGCTCGTCGTCGATCTCAACAACATTCGTTGGCTAACTGGGTTCACTGGTTCTGCTGGCACTTTGATCGTGCGGCCCGATGACATGGTTCTTGTGGTTGATGGTCGCTATGGAGATCAGGCTCGCGAACAAATTCGAAACTCTGGTGCTAATTGTGGAGTTGTCGAAGGGCGAAGTGCTGTTGCGTTGCGCGAGGCTCTGGCCAACGCAACAAAGTCGATAGCGATCGTTCATTTTGATTCTGGTGAGTTGACGGTCGGCCAACTAGAAAATATGACCGAACAATTGTCGAGCGAGTTGCGCAAGATTGCACCAATAGTGCCCAAATTGCGACGCCGAAAGACCGAGCCAGAGATTGAACGAATGCAACTCGCGGCTTTGGCTACCGACTTTGCAATGGCTGAGGTCGTGCCGATGCTCTCGCAGGGTCTAACTGAGCGAGACATTCGTGACGAACTTGACTATCGCATGCGTCGACATGGTGCTGAGTTCACGAGTTACGACACGATTGTGGCGAGCGGTCCCAACGCTGCGCGGCCACATCATCGCCCGGTTAGTCGTCGGATCGAAACTGGGGACAGTGTTGTCATCGACGTTGGCGGCTTGGTCGACGGCTATCACTCTGACATGACTCGCACATATTTAATTGGTGATGTTGATCCTGTTTTGAGCGAGATGCACGAAGTGGTGAGTCAATCACAATTGCTTGGTCTTGCCGCAGTAAAGGCTGGTGTGATGGCCCAAGACGTAGACAAAACTTGTCGTGATTACATTGCCGAGGCTGGTTTTGCATCTGAATTTACACACAGCACGGGCCATGGCGTGGGGTTGCAAATTCATGAGATGCCGTGGGTTCGAACTGGCTTTGCCGAACCCCTAGAAGTTGGCGAAGTAGTAACCGTTGAGCCTGGCGTCTATCGTGAAGGGCTCGGTGGCGTGCGAATTGAAGACCTAGTTGTCGTTACACAGTCAGGCTGCCGAATACTTACATCAAGCAAGAAGGATCGACAGTGCCTGCAATTACAACCAACGACCTAAGGAACGGCATCACACTCGAAATTGATAATGGTCTTTTCACTGTTGTCGACTTTCAGCACGTAAAGCCCGGCAAAGGTGGCGCTTTTGTGCGCACGAAGCTTCGCAACTTGCGAACAGGCAATATTCTTGAGCGAACATTCAATGCTGGTGTTCGTGTCGAACAGGCGATTCTCGACCGTGCAGACATGCAGTTTCTATACAAAGAGGGTGATGATTTTGTGTTTATGGACACTGAGTCATATGAACAGATCAACATTTCGCCGCGAGCATTAGGTGACGCATCTGAATTTCTGGTTGAAGGCGCCAAGGCGATCATCGCTCAATACAAAGACGAAATAGTAAGCGTTGAAATTGCCGTGACGGTCGAACTCAATATTGCCGAAACCGAGCCTGGTATTCAGGGCGATCGCGTTTCAGGTGCACGTAAGCCAGCGACTCTTGAAACAGGCAAAGTGATTCAGGTGCCTTTGTTCGTGAATATCGGTGATCGGGTCAAAGTCGATACACGCTCAGGCGAATACATAACGAGAGTTTGATGTCTTCACCCCGTAAGGCCAAAGTCGGGGACGACGAACGTAGTACTGCTCGTGAACGTGCAGTTCACTTTTTGTATGAAGCAGAGTCACGCAACATCAAAGTAGAAGAAGTCATAAATGCTCAAATACTGGGCGTCGACGATCTTGTGATTTTGTTGTCTAAAGGCACAGAATCTAAGCGGCAAGAGACAGATGATTTGATCTCAGAATTTTCACATACTTGGACAATTCAGCGAATTCCGGCGGTTGATCGCAACATTTTGCGACTCGCCATTTATGAATTACTCGAAAGATCTGACGTACCAGTCGCTGTAGTAATCAACGAGGCAGTCGAACTTGCCAAGAGATTTTCAACTGAAGAATCTAGTAAATATGTGAACGGCGTTCTTTCGGCAATAGCTAAACGGGTGCGTGTCTAAGAGTTAGAAAAGGTTGGGGATACGAAAAAGTTTTTGAGCAACCTTCGGTTTCGAGCCTCGCAGATTACAGTCTGGCAAACTGCGACGGGTTCGGCGATCGCGCTGCTGTTCGTCTACTTAGCAGCAATGAGTGTTGAGTTGCATCGCGGTCTGAACACATCGGCTTACGACTTTGGACTTTACGACCAAGGAATTTGGCTGTTGTCAAGATTCGAAAGCCCTTTTGTGACGCTGATGGGGCGAAATTTGTTTGGCGACCATACGAGTTTTATCTTGATTTTGTTGGTGCCGTTTTACTAGCCGTTATTCGTAACGGACTTAATATTCTTAA
>JANRBC010000010.1:0-5855 GCA_030727685.1 Ilumatobacteraceae bacterium | reverse complement strand
TTTACTGGGTGATTGGTTCAAGTTCATTTTTGTTCATAGTTCAATCGATGGCGATTGCCGCTGGGGCGATACCGGTCTTTCTCTACACGCGCAGGCGTCTTGATAGCGAAATTGCTGCAACTGTTTTTGCACTCGTTTATCTGATTCACCCTGCGACTGTTTGGATCGGCGTTGAGAACTTTCATCCAGATTCGTTCTTGGGCTTATTCGTTGGAGTTGCTCTTTATGCTGCGCTCGAGCAACGTTGGCGGTTGTTGTTCATAGCGCTATTGCTGAGTCTTAGCGTCAAAGAAGATGTTGCTTTAGTGATGATTCCACTGGGCATCTGGCTCGCATTCAGAAAGAGTCGCAAAATCGGCTTGACAACAGCGGGATTTTCGCTTTGGTACATGACCTTGGCAATTTTTGGAATTCAAAAAGGAATCAATGGTGTTCCTTTCAGAAATAGTTGGCGAATCCCATTTGGCGGTGTCCGAGGTTTGTTGAAGACATCTTTTTCTGAGCCCGCAAAACTTGCAGCGCATTTGTTGTCTGAATCGCGACCGTTCTATTTATTGCAGATGATGTTGCCTTTTGCTTTCATTTTTTTTGCGTTTCCAGAAATAGCGGCAATATCAATTTTTGTAATCGGCTCAAACATTCTGAGCACTTTTTGGTATCAGTTTCACGTTGAATATCACTATTCATTTGTCGTTGTGCCGGTACTTGTGTTTGGCACTGTGTATGCAATTGGTCGCATCCCTCAGAAGTTTCGCCAATGGCTAATTGCAGTCTGTTTAGTTTCAAGTTTGTTTTCGGCGTTTATGTGGTCGCCATTGCCGGGTGCTCGCACCGAACTCAAATACAACGGAAGCAATCATCCAATGGTGCTTGCAGCCCAAGAGGCACTAAGCAAGGTGCCAGATTCAGCGATCGTCACTGCATATCACCCTTTGACTGCTCAGTTGGCGCGACGCGAAAGAATTTATGCATTCCCCGTGCCTTTCAAGCGAGCGCTCTACGGCCTTGATGCCTTTGCGGCGGGTGATGTTTTGCCATTTGTTGATGAGATCGAATTTGTGGTTTTGCCCACAAATATGGACGCTCAGATGCAGGAAATTTGGTCGTCGGTGGCGTCTGATTTTGAAATCGTTTATGCCAATTCTTGGTGGGTTGTGTTTCAGCAAAAACCGAAATAGCGAATGCTCGCGTTAGTGCTGCTATATTGACCAACGAAGTTTAGAAAGCAATTCACCGTCAAATGAGTCCTGTGAGGCTCAAACGGAGGAGCAACAGTGAGCAAGTCTGAGAGTTCTAGTACGTCGCGTGAGGCGATGACTGCGGCCGATGTACGTCGCGCGATCGTGCGAATCGCCCATGAGATTGTAGAACGCAATCACGGTGTTGATGGCTTGGCGATCGTTGGTTTACAGCGAGGTGGCACGTGGATCGCCGAAGAGATCGCCGCGCAGATCAACAACATTGAAAAAGAAGTCAAGGTGCCCGTAGGCGCACTTGATGTCAGTCTGCACCGTGACGACATAGGCATGCGTCCAGTTTCGCTCGGTGCAATCAGCAACATTCCGTTCGATTTATCGGGTGCGACCGTAGTTGTTGTCGACGATGTTCTTTATACGGGCCGCACTGTGAGGGCCGCGATGGAAGGGTTAAACAATTACGGACGACCGCGCGCAGTGCAGCTTGCAGTTTTAGTAGATCGAGGACATCGCGAACTGCCAATTCGTCCAGACTTTGTTGGCAAAAATTTGCCCACGCATCGAGCCGATGAAGTTTCGGCAACGCGTGACGGTGTTTTTGTTACTCCAAACCCGCAGGCCAAGCCATGAAACACTTGCGATCAATCGACGAACTTGGTCTTGACGGTCTGACTGGTCTGTTGCAGTTGACAGATCACATGGCTGAGATCAATCAGCGACCGGTGCCAAAAGTGCCGGCGCTTCGAGGGCGCACTATTGCGAGCCTATTTTTTGAAGATTCAACGCGCACCCGGCTGAGTTTTGAAACTGCGGCCAAGCGACTATCGGCCGACACGATGACATTCAACGTTTCGACTTCTAGCGTCAACAAAGGCGAATCGCTTCGTGACACCGTAGCGACGATCACCGACATGGGGGTAGACGCATTTGTCGTTCGGCACAAGTCGGTGGGTATTCCGTGGCAGATAAGTCAGTGGACATCAGCATCAATAATCAATGCAGGTGATGGCGCACATCAGCACCCCACTCAGGCGCTCGTCGACTGTTACACCATTCGCGAAGCGACTCACGCACAGAACTTTTCGGGGATGAAAATCGCGATAGTCGGAGACATAAAGCACTCGCGTGTGGCGCGTAGCAATATTCAAGCCTTCACTTTGCTTGGGGCAAGCGTCGTGCTCGTTGCGCCACCAACTTTGTTGCCGCCCGATGTTTCGCATTGGCCCGTAAGCGTCTCGCACAAGCTCGATGAGATCATCGACAAGGTTGATGTGCTCTATATGTTGCGATTGCAGAGTGAACGCATGGCACAGGGTCACGTGCCCACACTTCGTGAATACAGCGAACAATACGGCTTGACACACAAAAGAGTTTTGGCTCTAAAGTCTGACGCGATCGTCATGCATCCTGGCCCAATGAATCGCGGTGTCGAGATGCAGATTGACCCATCTGATGTAAAGAATTCGCTGATTCACCGTCAAGTTGCTAACGGTGTTTCAGTGCGAATGGCAGTTCTGTTTGAGTTGCTTGGCAGTGGTTCAAGTCTCGGGGGTCAAGCATGAGTAAGTCAGTCGTCATCAAAGGTGGCACGGTAATCAATCGAAACTCGCAAGAAGTTGCAGATGTAAAAATTGAAAACGATTGCGTTACTGAAGTTGGCAAAAACCTAAAGGGTGATATTCATCTTGATGCCTCAGGTTGCATTGTCAGCAGCGGATTTGTTGATCTGCACGCGCATTTGCGTGAACCCGGCAAAGAAGAAGCCGAGACGATTGAAACAGGCAGTCGGGCTGGGGCATTGGGCGGGTACACGGCGCTTGTTGCCATGCCAAACACTGATCCACCTCAAGATTCTGTAGCCGTAATTGACTTTGTGCGCGAGCAAGGAAAGCGCGCTGGTTTGGTCGATGTCGTACCTAGTGGCTGTATAACTCTTGGCCGTCAAGGTGAATCTCTAGCGCCGATGGCCGAATTGGCAAACGCGGGTGTCACGTTGTTTACCGATGACGGCAACGGTGTGCAAGATGCTGCATTAATGCGCCGAGCACTTGAGTACGCGAAGGGTCTCGGCATAACTTTGGCTCAACATTGTGAAGTGGCTGAACTCACCAAAGGTGCAGTGATGAACGAATGTAGTTGTTGCACCGACTTGGGGCTGCCTGGTTGGCCTGCGATCGCTGAAGAGTTGATGGTTTTTCGCGATATCGAACTAGTGCGCATTACTGGCGCTTCGATGCACTTTCTTCACTTGTCAACGATGCGAAGTGTCGATCTAGTGCGAGCAGCCAAGCGCGATGGGCTTGCGATCACCGCAGAAGTAACGCCACACCATTTGTCGTTGACCCAAGAACTGTTGGCGAGTTATAACCCCGTGTTTAAAGTAAATCCACCATTGAGATCGATCGAAGATATTCGAGCACTGAAGGCTGGTTTATTAGATGGCACGATTGATGCAATTGCGACTGATCATGCGCCGCATCCTCGCCGCGACAAAGAGATGTCACTTGACATGGCACCACCTGGCATGTTGGGTCTCGAAACTGCCTTGGGCGTTGTTCTGGCCGAAGGCGGATGTGAAATTCGAGATGTTATTGCGTTGATGAGTTGGAACCCAGCAAAAATTGCACGAATCGACGCAGAGCACGGAAGAGATGTCGTTGCGGGTATTAAAGCAAACCTTTGTGTATTTGATCCTCAACTAACTTGGAGCGTTGACCCCGAGCGCCTTGCTAGCAAAAGTATTAACACCCCATATGTTGGTCGCACGCTGCGGGGTCGAGTGAGACACACAATATTTAAAGGAACAGCAACCGTGATTGATGGTCAAGCGCAAAAATGACACGTAACATTCGTCCTGCGTTGTTGGTGCTTCAAGACGGCTCTATTTTTGAGGGCGAAGCGATTGGTGCCAATAGTTCAGAGATCGCTGCGCCAGTTATCGCTCGTGGTGAAGTTGTGTTTCACACTGGGCTTTCGGGTTACCAAGAGATCTTGACTGATCCCTCATACGCGGGACAGATCATCACATTTACGACACCACATATTGGCAACTACGGCACAAGCGAGGCCGATAGCGAATCTTCTAAAATTTTTGCGCGCGGCATAATTGTGCGAGAGCTCGCGCGACGACGCAGCAATTGGCGTAGTGATGATTCTCTTGATTCGTTTCTAAAACGTCACGAGATATCAGGTATTGCTGGCATTGACACCCGACGGCTCACTCGCGTTTTGCGCGACTCTGGCGCAATGCCCGGAGCGTTCGGCACCGCAAGCGAAACAGAATTGCGTCAGGCGGCAGCCAAAGAAAAAGGCACAGCCGGCCGAAACTTGATTGCCCAAGTAACCACGACAAAAAGTTATGTTCACGGTGCGGGCAAATTTAAGGTTGTGGCTTTTGATTTTGGCATCAAAACAACAATCCTGAATTGTTTGGCAGAGTTTGCAACAGTGCATGTAGTGCCAGCGTCAACTTCGGCTGCCGATGTAATGGCTTTGTCGCCAGACGGTATCTTTTTGTCGAATGGCCCTGGTGATCCTGAAATGGTGCATGGTGCTCCGGCAACGATTCGCGAATTGTTTGGCACAGGGGTGCCGATGTTCGGCATTTGTCTCGGTCATCAGTTGATGGCTCTTGCGCTCGGTGGCAAAACTTTCAAATTGCCCTTCGGGCATCACGGCGCAAATCACCCTGTGCGTAATCTCGCGACGAACACAGTCGAGATCACCAGCCAAAATCATAATTTCTGTGTTGATGCAGATTCGTTGACGGGCAAGGCCGAAGTTACACATGTCAACTTGAACGACAACACAAATGAGGGCATGCGAGTTCTCGGCGCCAATGCATTCAGCGTGCAGTATCACCCCGAGGCAGGCCCAGGGCCGCACGACAGTCGTTATTTGTTTGGCGAATTTGTGTCGCGCATGGAAGCCAAATAATGCCAAGACGCAACGACATAAAGTCAATTCTTGTCTTGGGATCAGGACCAATTGTTATTGGTCAGGCTTGCGAGTTTGACTATTCGGGTACCCAAGCCTGCCGGGTGTTGCGCAGCGAGGGGTATCGCGTAATTCTGGCGAACTCGAATCCGGCGACGATCATGACTGACCCTGATTTTGCAGATCGCACCTACATCGAGCCTCTCACGCCAGATTTCATAGAAAAAATAATTGAGCGTGAAAAGCCCGATGCAGTATTGCCAACTCTTGGCGGTCAAACTGCTTTGAATCTAGCCATGGAGTTATTCGCGCGCGGCAAAGTTGGCGTGCCGGGCACCCCCGAACTAATCGGTGCGAATGCAGAAGCGATAGCCACTGCCGAAGATCGCGGAAAATTCAAAGAGGCGATGATCGAAATTGGTCTCAGCGTGCCGCGATCAGGTATCGCACACACTTTGCCTGAAGCACAAAAAATAGTCAAAGAAATTGGTCTGCCCGTGATTATTCGACCTGCGTATATTTTGGGTGGGCGCGGCACCGGCATAGCGCACACGCCTGAAGAATTCAAAGCAGTTGTTAGCAATGGCCTGGCGGCTAGTCCAATCTCAGAAGTGTTGATAGAAACATCGATCGTCGGCTGGAAAGAATACGAACTTGAAGTTATGCGTGACCGCAATGACAATTGCGTGATTATCTGCTCGATTGAAAACGTCGATGCGATGG
>JANRBC010000009.1:7173-10435 GCA_030727685.1 Ilumatobacteraceae bacterium | reverse complement strand
GTGCCTTTGCGTTGTCGGCCGGCTTCGCGACGCATTTCAAGTTTTGATTCTTTCTCAGCAATGGCTTGACGACGGTCTTCTTTCTGTCGGCCCTTGGCGAGAGCAAGTTCAACTTTGACCCGACCATTTTTAAGCAGCATAGATAGAGGTACAAGCGTCAGTCGCTCTTTGGCCATGCGTTCTTGAAGTTTGCGAATCTGCTCGCGATGCAACAGCAGTTTGCGTGAACGCATTGGTTCGTGCGAGCCGACACCGTGACTAAACCGATAAACGGCGACATGCACACCTTCGAGCCACATCTCGCCACGAACGACATGGGCATAGGCCTCGGCAATCTGAACTTGGCCTTCGCGCAAACTTTTGACTTCGCTTCCGTGCAGCACAATGCCAGCCTCAATGACATCAACGATTGTGTAGTTGTGTCGCGCCTTGCGATTGCTGGCGATGATCTCTGGGCTGTCGTGTTTCATAGTGTGCTTTAAGCGTACCTGTAGCCTTTTAGGGCAATGTCAAATCAAAATTTGCCGTCACAAATCGTGTTACCAAATTCGGTACTTGAGCAGATCAAGCAGTTGGCGCTCGCCGAAACTCCGCTTGAGTGTTGTGGTTTTCTGGTGGGCGAATTCGGCAGCGATGTGGCGCGTGAGTTTCACCCGTGTCGAAACATCGCGCAGAGCAAAATTATTTACACGGTTGATCCGCGAGATCATCTGCGAATCGAACTAGACGCTGAGTCTCGTGGTCTAGCGATCATTGGCGTCGTGCATAGCCACACGCATACTGAGCCCTATCCGAGCGCAACCGATGTCGCGCAAGCCCCAGACCCAGGTTGGCACTATGTGATTATTGGATTAAAAGACGCCGAGCCCAAGACCCGCAGTTACCGAATTATCGATTCGCAGATTTCTGAAAGCCAAATCGTCACGGCTTGACTATCGCGTAATTCACAGTCGTTTCACTAAATCCGAGATAAATCCGACCATATTGGTCAGGTATCCTGACTAGGTGATGATTGGCGAAAATGTACTCGACTTGATCGGCAATACGCCGTTGGTTGATGTTTCAAATTTGTCGCCGAACCCTCGCGTGCGACTGCTGGCAAAACTAGAAAATCAAAATCCTTTTGGTTCGGTAAAAGATCGCATCGCCAAATCAATGATCGAGCAAGCAGAGAAAAACGGAAAACTTTTGCCTGGTCAGCAAATAATTGAGCCATCAAGTGGAAACACGGGCATCGCGCTCGCGGCTATCGCGCAACTCAAGGGGTATCCGATAATCATTTTGATGCCTGACAATGTTTCGATTGAGCGACGACAGATGCTTGAAGTGTTTGGTGCACAAGTAATTGTCACGCCTGGCGCCGAAGGCTCGAATGGCGCAGTTTTGCGAGCCGAAAAAATGGCCAAAGAAAACCCGGATTGGTGTTTTTTGCATCAATACGAAAACGAAGCGAACCCGACTGCCCATTATGAAACAACTGGACCAGAGATTTGGCGCGATTGCCCCGAGGTGACGCACTTTGTTGCCGGCTTGGGTACGAGTGGCACGCTGATGGGTGTTGGCCGTTACTTGAAAGAGAAAAACAGCGAAGTAAAAATCATTGCAGTTGAGCCACCACTAGGCGAGCGAGTTGAAGGCTTGCGCAATCTAGATGACGGTTACATTCCACCTGTGTTCGACAAGTGGCATGGTCGCGAAACTTTAGATCGCAAGCGAGTTGTGCGACCACGCGAGAGCATTGAATGCACGCGTCGACTTGTGAGCGAGTGCGGAATTTTCGCGGGCATTTCATCTGGTGCATCTTTGGCTGGTGCGCTTAAAGTCGCAAGCGAAATCAGCCCCGACAGTGAACAAGAAGCGACGATTGTGTTCATCGTCTGCGATGGTGGATGGAAATATCTGTCAACTGGCGCTTATACCGATGACCTAGATCAGGCCGAAGCCGCTGCCGAGAAAATAATTTACTTTTAACGACCTGCGACGAGTACGCAAAGACCTGCAACGACCACCGTGGCTGAAGTCAGCCGACGCTTGTGGTCATCTTCTTTGAGATATTTCCAGCCGGCCAGTGCGGCGATAACCACACTTGATTCGCGCATTGTTGCAACATAGCCAACTGGCGCGAGTGTGTAGGCGTAGACAACCATCGAATAGGCGACAATCGACATGGTGCCACCAAAGGCGGCAGGCTTCCATTCAGCAGCAAGAAAAGGTTTGAGCTGTTTGCGGCGAGTAATCAGTGCCCAGATTGTGATTGTTGTGGCTCCACTAACAAAAACACTGAGTGCGAATGCGACTGCGTTTGAGTTGCGAGCGCCATATGCGTCGACAACTGAATAGACGCTGATCGTTGCTGCAACTCCGAGAGCAGGAAGAATATTGTTCATCGGCTGACCCGAAACTAAAACCCAAAGTCCAAAAACAACTGTGGCGATACCCGCCATGCTGAGTGCCGAGAGGTTGTCGCCAAGAACAATTAAACCCAAGATCGCTGCGCTGAGTGCGCCGGCGCCACGAGCGATTGGGTATGTGAGCGAGAAATCATTTTTGTTATATGCCTTGGCGAGCAGTATCACGTATGGCAGGTGTCCACATCCACTGATGATTGACCACCACCAAGAAATGTTTGGTTGACCGTCAATGAGAGTCCAACCGATTAATGCGATCAGTGCGAGCGAGCCTGCAAAAGCAAATTGACTCCACAGTGCGAGAAACCGATCGCTTGTTTGCTTGACGACGATGTTCCAGCTCGCATGCAAGAACGCTGCCAAAAGAGCAAGGACGGCAGCAAGAATCACACAGCGACTATAAAGCATTTGCCGATGAATCGTTATGGCTAAAGCCAGTTGCCTGACTTCGATGTTGGCCAAGGCGTAGCGTTGTCAGAGATGAATGCCCAGGTTGATCGCCCGATTGGAATGTTTGATTCTGGTTTTGGTGGTCTGACTGTTGCGCGCGCAGTTATCGACTTGCTGCCAAGCGAAGATCTCATATATATCGGTGACACTGCGCGCTATCCGTACGGGCCAAAGCCGGCCAGCGAAGTAAGAAGTTATGCGATCGAGTTAGCAACAAGCCTGGTGCGTGACTTCAACGCAAAGTTGATAGTTGTTGCTTGTAACACAGCCGCTTCGGTCGCGTTAAGCGAGCTGCAAAGTTTGCTTTCGGTGCCCGTTATTGGGGTCGTCGAGCCAGGTGCGAGGGCATTGGTCGATGCGACAAAAAATAATCGCGTCGCAGTGATTGGCACAGTCGGCACGAT
>JANRBC010000009.1:0-7073 GCA_030727685.1 Ilumatobacteraceae bacterium | reverse complement strand
TCGCGCGAAGTTTCTCTTACTGCTGCTGCCTGTCCAGGTTTTGTCGAGTTTGTCGAACGCAACGAAACTTCGGGTCAAGCCGTAACTGAGCTGGCAGAAAATTTGCTTGCATCAATAAAAAGCGCCGACGTTGACACGCTTTTGCTTGGGTGCACGCATTATCCATATTTGAGCCAAGTAATTGGCCGAGTAATGGGATCTGGCGTAAGGCTGATCAATAGCGCTGATGCCACCGCATCGGTTGTTCGTGATGTGCTGGCTGAAAATAATATTTCTCGTAGTGTTGAGGATCAAGTTAAAGGTTCACATGAGTTCTATTCGTCGGGTGATGTTCAGCATTTTGCCGAACTCGGTCGCCGTTTTTTGGGCCCAGAGTTATCACTTGCAAAACAATGGCCAAAGTAAATCGACAAACAAACTGCTAAAAACGGAGAGAACATGACACGACCCGATGGAAGACAAACAAACGAATTGCGCCAACTTAAGTTTGAGCGTGACTTCACCGAGATGGCGGCGGGGTCGGTGTTGGTTTCGTTTGGCAAGACTCGTGTTTTGTGCACCGCGTCGGTCGACGAAGATGTGCCGCGATGGATGAAAGGCAAAAACAAAGGTTGGGTTACTGCTGAATATTCGATGTTGCCTGGCTCTACGCCTGAACGCAACGATCGTGAAGCAGCGAAAGGCAAACAGGGTGGTCGCACGATTGAAATTCAACGATTAATTGGCCGATCGCTGCGCTCGTGTTGCGACATGACGCTGTTGGGCGAAAGACAAGTGATTGTCGACTGTGATGTATTGCAGGCCGATGGTGGCACGCGCACTGCCAGCATTTGTGGGGCATATATTGCGTTGCACGATGCGTTGACGCGGGTGCAACAAAGCGGCTTGATAACGAAACATCCGCTGCACTCGTTGTGCGCGGCTGTGAGCGTAGGCATTCACAACGGTGTGCCGATAATTGATTTGCCGTATGTCGAAGACAGTTCAGCCGAAGTCGACATGAATGTCGTGATGTTGCAAGCACATGATTCGACCGAGCCAAAATTTGTCGAAGTGCAGGGCACCGCCGAAGGTGCGGCGTTTAGTCAAACACAATTGAGCGAGTTGTTGGCTTTGGCAACTGCTGGTCTGCGCGAGGTATTTGCGTTACAGACGCAGACGCTTGCCGTGCCACCGAAACCACGACCTTAAAAAGTGTGTTGAAAATATGTTGCGCGTAGTTTGCGCTTCGGCAAACCCTCACAAGGTCGCCGAGATATTCGAAATCATCAGAGAAATTGCTCAAGTCGATTTGCTGCCACGCCCTGGTGAACTTGCTGATGTAGTCGAAGATGCCGACACGCTTGCTGGCAATGCACGTCTTAAAGCAGTGGCTGTTTGTGCCGCAACTGGCATGCCGGCACTTGCTGACGACACGGGTCTTGAAGTTGATGCATTAGATGGTCGGCCTGGCGTGATTACTGCGCGTTTTGCTGGCGTTGGTGCGACTGACGAGCGAAATCGAAAGAAATTGTTGCAAGAACTTATGGGGGTTGCGAACCGTGCGGCTCGGTTTCGAACGGTTGCACTGTTGCGTATGCCAAACGGACAAGAAATAGTTGCTGAAGGCGTATGTGAAGGATCAATTAGCGACACCGAGCGTGGCGAACGCGGTTTTGGCTATGACTCGGTGTTTATACCTGCTTTGAGCAACGGTCGAACTTTCGCTGAGATGTCAATCGCCGATAAACACGCGGTCTCGCATCGTGGAAATGCGTTTCGATTGTTGGCCAGTCGACTCGGCGAGTTACCAACCGCGTAAATCAATCGGCCACGAGTCGATAACTTCGTCGCCACGCACAAGAAATGCCAATTCGTGCATCGACATTGTCGGGTCGATGTGTGCAGGAATCACGCGAAGTTTGTCGCCGACAGAAACGTTTATGTTTACTGAATCTTTTTTGGGCGCGAGTGTCGTATGTTCGTCTGAACAGAACATCACATCGAAGCCTTGGACAGATGGATTGCCGTGGTCCATGCCGAGCGATTTCAAACCCACATCGATGACGAGCCAGTCGGTTGATTTTGAAATTACAGTACCTAAAACAAAACAACTCTGATCGAATGGCAAATTTAGTTTTGCATAGTGGGTATCCATTAGCGCATATGAGCCGGCTTGCAATTCATTGATGCAAGTTTCATCGTGCAAATCAAATGTGCCGGTGCCGCCTGCCGAAATGATTTCGCCGCCAACGTCTTGGGCTGCACGCGCGAGAAGTTGCATTGATTCAGCAACACGCTGTTTTCGTTTTTCATGTCCGTCGATCATCATCAGGTGACCTTCGTAACCCATGACACCGTGCACATTTAGTTTTTGTGTGCGCGCAAAGTCGGCAAGTTGACCAGCAAGTGCGGGCGCAATACCGCAGCGAGGTAGACCAACGTTGACGTCTATGAGTACATCGCGCAGACCTGCACGCGCGGCTGCCATAACTGTTGTTTCAGAATCAACTGCAAGTGTCACGCGCGCTGACTGCGAAACTTTTGCCAGTGCACTCAGTCGGTTAGGGTCAACAACTTCGTTAGCCAGCAAATAATCTTGGCCAACACCGGCTGCGGCCATGCCGATTATTTCGCGAGGCGTGGCGCATGTAAAGGTTTTGTGTCCGTATTGCGATTGCAAATTCGCGAGGTTGGTGCACTTGTGTGCTTTCGTATGTGGACGCAATTTTGTGCCCGGGTGGCGTAGTGACATTGTTCGCAGGTTGCCATTGAGTGCGTCAAGATCTATTAGCAACGCGGGCGTTGCGAGTTGAGATGTCGTGCGTGGTTGCATTTTGTGCCGACGGAGAGACTCGAACTCTCACTGGCGGCGTCCTAAGCGCCGTGCCTCTGCCATTGGGCTACGTCGGCTTGCGTATGCCTTGGGTCGTAAGAGTAGTGCTTCATATCGGTTCTTTGACATAATGTAAATCTTGACTTCAATAACGACGGCACATCAAAGCCCAAAGCATCAGTTGGATGCTTCGGCACTGGCTGGGCAGTTGGGCCTCGCGGACAAAGTCGTAGATTCGCAGGCGCTTGAAAACAGCGTTGCGCTGTGCGCAAAAAACAAAGTTGTCTTGCCCACATTTGCGCAATTAGCCGACCCTTCAAAAATTGATGCCAACTATGCGAAAGGCGTCGACAAAAACGCACCTGATGCGCGCAACTTATTTCGTGTGCATTGGTACAACAACATGCGCGGCGACCGCGTGTCGGTGCCAGACCATGTGGTGTTGCCTAGCAGCCTGACTGGCGTTGCGAGCCCGATCATCGTGATGTTTGGTGATCGGTTTCCGATGATTACCGCACACAAAGTTTTGGCGGCATATTCGTGTCTTGCGCCGCGAATAATCACCGGGCAGTTCGACCCGAGTCGACATCGTGCGGTTTGGCCGTCGACTGGCAACTATGCGCGTGGTGGCGTGGCGATTAGTCGCATCATGGGATCGCGTGGAGTTGCGGTGTTGCCAGCCGGCATGTCACAAGAGCGATTTGATTGGCTTGACAAATGGGTGAGTGACCCGAGCGACATTGTGCGAACGCCTGGCACCGAGAGCAATGTCAAAGAAATTTATGACGCGTGTAACGAGATGGAACTTGACCCGCAGAATTTTATTTTCAACCAATTCTGTGAATTTGGCAATCATGTTGGTCACTATGAAGTGACTGGTCGTGCCTTGGCAAATGTATTTGAACACGTCAACAAATCAACTGGTGGCAAATTGCGACTGGCAGCCTTCACTTCGGCGACTGGTTCGGCGGGCACGATTGGTGCAGGTGACAGGTTGAAAGACGATTACGGCGCAAAGATTGTCGCAGTCGAAGCGCTTGAGTGTCCGACGATGCTCGAAAATGGTTTTGGTGAACACAACATTCAAGGCATCGGCGACAAACACATACCGCTGATTCATAACGTGATGAATACCGATGTTGTAGTTGGTGTTTCAGATCGGGCCACAGACGAACTTGATGTGATGTTTAATACTGATGCTGGGTGCCGTTATCTGGCCGAGCGAAAAGGTGTGCCAGTAGAAATCGTCGAGACGCTGAAACATTTTGGTTTTTCGGCAATTTGCAATGTAATTGCGGCTATTAAGACGGCAAAGTTGCTCGGGCTTGGTGAAAACGAAGCCTTGATCACTATTGCCACAGACGGCGCCGATTTGTATCCGAGCGAGCGGGTCAAAACTTTGAGCCGCAGATTTAACGATTCGTTCACCGAGATCGACGCCGCTGAAGTTTTCGCTGAGCACTTGGCGACTGTAAATACAGATGCGATGATCGACTGCACCGAGCGAGACCGTACGCGCATCTTTAACCTTGGCTATTACACGTGGGTTGAACAACAAGACACGCCACTCGAAGTTTTTGAAGCACGGCGCTCACAGTCGTTCTGGCGCGATTTGCGTAAGTATTTGCCAGTGTGGGATGACCTCATCGGCGAGTTCAATCGTCGAGTTGCCGCCAAAAATTAGTTGTCGATAACGGTATTGCGACCGTGAATGCTCAAAAGCCAGTGGTGACTGGTTGGCGATGTGCTGCCTGTGGTACTCGCGTAGCGATTAGTGATGTTTTTTCGTGGCGATGCCCAAATTCGAGCGCTTCAGATCGACATCATGTGCTTGAAATCGAAAATACGATTGCGCCGCTACGTAGCAACGGTGATGAGAATCCGTTTGTTGGCTTTCAACGATATTTGGCCTGGGATGCATTCGCTGCAACATTGGGTCTCGAGTTTGATTCGCGAACAAAAATCATTTGTGATCTAGATGATGCAGTTGCAAAAGTTGCGGGCACCGGTTTTAGAACTACTCCGTTTTTGCGCAACGACTCGTTGAGTGATGCTTTGGGTTTTGCCGAGCAGGGAGGTGTGTGGATCAAAGACGAGACGCACAATGTTGCTGGTTCGCAAAAAGCCAGACACTTATTTACGCAGTTGTTGCATTTGATCGCTGTTGAAAATGTAGGTCGGGCACCTTGGCGAAATCAGAACGAGCGACCACAATTAGCGATTGCTTCGTGTGGCAATGCAGCTATTGCTGCCAGCACTTTGGCGCGAGCAGTTGACTGGCCAATTCAAGTGTTTGTGCCTGAGCACGCAGATGCGCCGACACTCAAAATTTTAAGTGCGCTAGATGCGAACGTAGTGCGCTGCGCGAGACTTGCGACCGACGCACCTGGTGATCCATGTGTGTTTAGATTTCGCGAAGCAATTGTCGCTGGCGCAATACCTTTTGGCGTGCAAGGGCCAGAGAATGCGTGGTGTCTTGATGGTGGTCGCACCATTGGCTGGGAGATGGCAGTCGTTGCAGAAAACCTGGCGGGTGCGTTGTTCAGTCGAATGTTCGTGCAAGCAGGTGGCGGTGCATTTGCGACATGTGCTGCTAATGGTTTTTTCGCGGGCGCAACTAAACCGAAACTGCATGCCGTGCAAACCGAGGGATGCGCACCGTTGGCTCGCGCTTTCGAGATTGCGAACAAGACCGGTGGTGCACGAAACGCTGGTTCGCGATGGTCGCAGTGCATGTGGCCATGGGAGACCACGCCTGTCTCGCTTGCTGACGGAATCTTGGACGACGAAACATACGACTGGGTTGGTGCGTGTAATGCGATGGCCGACAGTGATGGTTGCCCTGTTGTCGCAAGTGAAGATCAGGTTCGCCAAAGTTTTGAACTGGCGCATCGTGTGACAAATATTGATGTCAGCCCGACTGGCGCCGCTGGGCTTGCCGGGCTGTTAGAAATGCGCCAAGAAATCGCCGACGACGAACGTGTGATTGTTATTTTCAGTGGCGTCCGTCGGCAATAGTTGCGCGCGCACTAGCCTGCAAGGCATGTCAAACATTCTTCCTGTAGCCCTCGAGGGCGGATTCGATGCACGCAGCGATATCTTCGTGCGACTGCTCAAGAGTCGAGTAGTCATGCTCGGCACTGACGTCAACGACGAGATTGCCAATCAGGTTTGCGCCCAGTTGCTGTTTCTCGAAGGCGAAGACCCTAAAGCAGATATTTGGCTATATATAAATAGTCCTGGTGGTTCGGTGACCGCAGGTATGGCGATCTACGACACGATGCAATTTGTTTCGTGCGATGTCGCCACAGTGTGTTTGGGTCTTGCTGCTTCGATGGGTCAGTTCTTGTTGACCGCCGGCGCTGCTGGCAAGCGTTACACATTGCCAAATGCGCGAATCATGATGCACCAACCACTTGCTGGTCTGCGTGGTCAGGCGTCTGACATTGCGATTCAAGCCGAACAACTTGCTTACACAAAGTTGAGCATGGCAAAACTTACAGCTCATCACTCTGGTCGAAAACTTGAAGAGATTCAGGCTGACTCAGAACGTGATCGTTGGTTCACAGCCGAGCAAGCCCGTGATTACGGTTTGGTCGACAAAGTTATTGTCAAGCGCGGAGAAATTCGCTAGCGCAAATAATTTGTCACGGGGTTGGGCCGACGCTTAGCCCGGTTGAGATATCGACACCGCAAGTTTCGCGAATCCATTTTGCTGACGTATCAGCGGCCTTTTGTGTTGAATACGACATATCGATAACTGTTTGCACGCTTTCGGCATCATTCGGGTTGACGCGAGACGCCACGGTTAGTAGCTCGGTGAGTGACTTCCAGTCTTCTTCGATTGCCAATGGCGCCACTTTGGCCAGTCGTTTGTAGCGATCAAGCATCTGCGAAACTTCGGCTGGCGTCGCTGTCGGCTGAGTTATCGCGGGCACTTCGAGAGCCAACTGTCTGCAAAAGTTTGTCGCTGTTCGTGGTGTTTCGGCGCACGCATTGGCGAGCAAGGCAAGCGTAAAGACTGTTGCGGCGACTCGTGCTGCCATGTGGGTTTGGCTGCGCACACATTGACGAAACGAATCAGTGCCAGCGATTTTAAAAAAAGTCATTGCGCTCAAGTATCTCAGGTTGATCAATGAGTTTGGCGTCATGTCACTGATTGGTCGCAGCATTGAAATTTAAAGCCGAATTACAAGTCGAAAATATAAAAGGAAGTAAAAGTGTTTGCATCAGTTAGGTCGGCCACTTTGTTGGGTGT
>JANRBC010000008.1:1765-10545 GCA_030727685.1 Ilumatobacteraceae bacterium | reverse complement strand
TTTTATGGGATCAAACAGTTCGCCTTACTAACCGCGGCTACACCAGCACCGAACTCGGTCATTCAATTCGTCTGCCAGAATTTTTTGACGAAGACAATCTGACATCTGAGTTTTATGGTGTAGCAGAACATCATGTGCGACAGATTCGTGCTGGCTTACTGGGTTGGTTTGACGGCGACCCGGCGAATTTGTTTCCGTTGCCAAGAGTCGAGCATTCAAACCGAATGATTGCCGGTTTTGGCGGTCGCGAGGTTGTGCGGCAAAAAACAAATGACGCAATAAACGCCAACGACTTACGCTGGGCGTGCGAATTGAGTTCATGGCTCGTCAACAGCACAGACGCGAGCGAGCCTGACAGGCTCTTACTCGCTAAGACACTGCGCCTCATCGCCCAACGTACGACAGCGGCCAACATTCGAAACTGGTGTCTCGCTCGAGCCCGACATCTTGACGGCACCTTTGACTTAAACAGATTTAGTCAACACCGCCTGTCGCGTAAGCAAATTGTGTCTTCGCCAAGTGAAACTGCAGTCGCTATTTTGCGTGTGCTTCTCGTGCCTGAGCGTGCATCTGAAATTGACACGCATATTTGCTTCAAATTCGTCGATCGGCCACAAACTGGCTTGCACATCAGAAACTGCATCGCCTGCCCAACAGACGGCAACGGCGCTGATATCACGATCGACTGCAGCATTGAAACGTGGGCCGACATTTTGGCTGGTGAATTGTTGCTTTCAGTTGCGCTAAGCGAAAAGAAACTTGCCGTCACGGGCGACACGCATAAATTGCAGCATGCTCTTAAAGTTTTTGATGTCGCAAATTTGCAATCATGAAAGATCTCCCGCTTTCAACCCCAAAGTTTGAAGGCAAAATTGCCAAGACGATTTCAAAGTCGACGCCGAGAAAACTGACAAATCAACAAGCACCGCACGACGCGCCAAACATATTGCTGATAATGCTCGACGATGTTGGCTTCGGCTCGTTTGGCAACTTTGGTGGACCGGTTGATACGCCCGGTCTAAACAAAGTCGCTAAGAGCGGTTTGATCTATAACCAATTTCATACAACTGCACTTTGCTCGCCCACTAGAGCCGCTTTGTTGACTGGCCGAAATCATCACGCCGTGCATATGGGCGGCATCACCGAAATTGCCAATTCATTTCCTGGTTATGACAGTGCGATTCCGCCCGAGTCAGCAACAGTTGCTCAAGTTCTACGAATGTCTGGTTACAGCACAGCCTGTTTTGGAAAGTGGCACCTAACACCATCATGGGAGCAAAGCCCAGCGGGTCCATTTGATCGATGGCCAACTGGTCTCGGTTTCGATCGCTTCTACGGAATTATGGGCGCCGAGTCTTCGCAATACGAGCCACCTGTATACGACCAGACAACACCGATCTCACCACATCTTGATAATGCCGATTATCACCTGACCGAAGATCTGGCTGACCAAGCAATCAAATGGATGCACCGTCAGAAAGCGTCTTCACCAAACAAACCTTTCTTTTGCTATTTCTCGACACCAGCAGTTCATGCACCACACCACGTGCCGACTGAATGGATCGAAAAGTACAAAGGCAAATTCGATGGCGGATGGGACGTACTTCGCCAAGAGATCTACCAGCGCCAATTGAAACTTGGCGTGATACCACGAGATACAGCTCTAACAACTCGGCCCGAGCAAATTCCGTCATGGGATGACTACCCCGAGCGTTACCGTCCGATCGCGCGCAGACTTATGGAAGTTTTTGCCGGCTTTCTTGCCCACACAGATGCGCAAATCAAACGTGTGATCGACGCATTAGATGAACTCGAAATTGCCGAAAACACTCTGATTATTTACATCACCGGCGACAACGGCGCTTCTGCCGAAGGCACTATCCACGGCGCGTGGAGTGCACCGTCGTTTCAAAACGGCGTGCCCGAAGATCCAGAATGGCTGCTTGAACATATCGACGATTTCGGCACCGCAAAGTGCGAGAACCATTTCAATGTTGGTTGGGCGTGGGCGCTCGACTCGCCGTTTCAATGGATGAAACAAGTCGCGTCTCACTTTGGCGGCACCCGCAACGCCATCGCAATTTCGTGGCCGAAGCAAATCAAAGCAACCAACGAATTGCGCTCTCAGTTTCACCACGTCATTGACATCGCACCCACGATTTACGAAGTTGCAGGCATTACTCCGCCAAATTTCGTCAATGGCATTGAACAAATGTCGATACATGGCACATCGATGAGATATTCGTTTGATAATGCGAGCGCAGCCAGCACTCATACCTCGCAATACTTCGAAATCTTGGGCAACCGAGCGATCTATAAAAATGGTTGGATCGCATCATGTTTTCATGGTCGACTTCCATGGATACGACTGCAAGGTTTCGAATTTGACGGTCCGCAAGAACGCTGGGAGCTTTACAACATCGAGAAAGACTTTTCGCAAGCGGTAGACCTTGCTGCAGCGCACCCAGAAAAACTCAAAGAACTTCAGGCGCTATTCGATAAACATGCATACGAATACGGCATTTACCCACTTCGTGATCCAGGCTCACCGCGCCACGGCGATTTTGCTGTGCCTCATTCACTTGACGGCTTTAAAAAAATCAAATACTCAACTGCGCATACCCGAATGCCTGAGAGTTCGGTGCTGAATCTAAAAAACTGTTCATATCGCATTAGTGCCGAAATTGAAATCACCAGCAAATCAAATCACGGTGTCATCGCCTGCCAAGGCGGCAACATGGCGGGTTGGTCGCTCTATCTCGACGACAAAGCGCGGCCAATATTTCACTACAACTGGTTTGGTCACGAACATTTTTCATTTGGCGGTGCAGAGTCGTTAAAAATTGGCAAGCATGTAATCGAAGTTCTATTTGCCTATGACGGCGGCTTTGGTGCAGGCGGCACACTTTCGCTACTTGTCGACAACTCTGAAGTTTCAACTGGCCGTATTGAAAAGACCGTGCCGCTTGTTTTTTCAATGAGCGGCGAAACATTTGATATCGGTGTCGACACGGGTTCACCAGTAGGGCCGTACCCACACAATTATGAATGCACCGCTCAAATTGTTGGTGTTACTCTCGAAAAATTAGATGAGCCACCTAAAGAGATTCAAGAAAAAATGCGCGAAGGTGAGTTTCGTGCAAGCCTCAGTACGCAATAAAAGTTAAGAGGCGGTGAGTTCGAGACGTTTGCGCACGGCATCGCGAACTTGTGCGTCAAAACTTCGCACATGTGCCGCTGAGAGTTTGTAAACCAGTTCGCTATCGCCAGATTCAAGCGCCGCAAGAATCTCATCATGTTCGTCAAGTGCATGACCCATGTCGGCAACATCTGACAAATACATATGCCACAACCGATCACTCTGTGCATACAAAACGTCGAGAGTGTCGGTTAAAAAGCGATTGCCGGCCGCTTCCCAAACGATCTCATGACATTGTGCATCGAACTGAATTTGATCTTGCGCCGAAGACGCTTGCTTCTTTGCCTTATCTAGAACTTTGCGCATCTGCTTCCAGTGATCTGCGCTACCCCGCTCGCACGCCAAGCGCGCTACATAAGGCTCAAGAATTGCTCGAGTTTCATAAAGCGTCGACAATTCTGCGATATCAATGTTTGAAACGATCATTCCTCGGCGCGGAATTACAACCAAGAACTGATCGCGGGCCAAGCGCTGCAATGCCTCACGAATTGGCGTACGACCAATCTCTAGGTGCGCTTGCAGATCGTCTTCACGGACCACTGCCCCTGGGGTCAATTCGAGGCGAACAATCATGCCCCGAATCAGACGGTATGCCTGCTCACTTAAAGACTCTTTAACCATTTGAACTAGATCCTATCTGAGTGATATCGTGATGATATATCACCAAAGAGTTAGCTAAAAAATAGTGGGGACAAAATGAGCGAATTTCCAAAGTCAGCAAAGTGCGTAATCATCGGCGCCGGCATTGTCGGCAACTGTTTGGCTGGTCATCTTTCAAAACTCGGTTGGACAAACATGGTGCAAATCGACAAGGGTCCGTTGCCGAACCCAGGCGGCTCGACTGGTCACGCTTCAAACTTTATTTTTCCGACTGATCACAATAAAGAAATGGCGCTGCTGACACTTGCGTCACAACAGCAATACATCGAACTTGGCATGAACAACACCTGCGGTGGCATCGAAGTTGCCCGCAATCCAGAGCGACTCGAAGAATTCAATCGTCGAATGACTTCGGCAAAATCTTGGGGCATCGACGCAAAACTTTTGTCGCCAGCCGAAGTGAAAGAACTTGTGCCGTTTATCAACGAAGAAATCATTCTGGGCGGCTACTACACGCCGAGCGTTTCTGTTGTCGACTCGTTGCAAACTGGCACACTCATGCGTGAGAGCGCCGTCAAAGCCGGCAATTTGAGTGTGTTCGCAAATACCGAAGTGCTAGATCTCGAAGTAGAAAACGGCACAATCAAAGCAGTCGTCACCAACAAAGGTCGCATTGAAGCAGAGTACGTAGTTGTTGCATGCGGCGTGTGGAGCCCACGAATCGCAAAAATGGCAGGTGCAAATATTCCGTTGACACCTGCAGTTCACCAAATGGCAGACGTCGGCCCGATTGATATTTTGCAAAAGACAAACGCTGAAGTTGCATACCCAATCGTTCGCGACATGGATACTTTTTGTTACGAACGACAGACTGCTGGCTCGATGGAAGTTGGCAGTTATGCTCACCGTGCAATTTTCATGCACCCAGACGACATTCCGTCAAACGAAGCATCGGCACTCTCGCCTACCGAGTTGCCACTTACGCAAGATGACTTTGATCCGCAAATGGAGCAAGCGATTGAACTTATGGAGATGCTCGGTGACGCCGAGATCAAATATGCGATCAACGGTTTGCTTTCATTGACACCAGATGCAATGCCGGTTCTTGGTGAAACAGTCGAAGTAAAAAACCTTTGGTCGGCTGCTGCAGTTTGGATCAAAGAAGGCCCAGGCATCGCCCAACTTATTGCTGAATGGATGACATACGGCTATCCGCATCTTTGCGACCCGCACTCGTCAGATATTTCGCGTTTCTACCCTCACGAAAAAACTGAGCACCATATTTATGCGCGCTGCGATGAGCACTTCAACAAAACTTACGGCATCGTTCACCCTCGCGAACAGTGGGCAACGCAACGAGACATGCGCCGAAGCCCGTTCTACCCACGCGAAGAAGCAGCCGGAGCAACATTCTTTGATGCCCGCGGCTGGGAGCGACCACAGTGGTTCGCCTCAAACGAAAAGTTGGTCAGCAAGTTCAAAGCCGCTTGTGAGTCGCGACCACACGAATGGGACGCTCGATGGTGGTCACCGATTACAAACGCTGAGCATCTTCAAATGCGCGAATCGGTCGGCATGGTCGATCTCACAGCGTTCAACGAGTTCGATTTCACCGGACCAGGTGTAGTCAATTTCTTGCAATATGTGTGTGTCAACAATGTTGATGTGCCTGTTGGTCGTTCGGTTTACACACCGCTGCTCACCCCTGGTGGTGGGTTTCGTGGTGACCTAACAATCATGCGCCTTGCCGACCAACACTTCCGAGTAATCACCGGAGCGTTCGATGGCGGTCGTGACAAATATTGGTTCTCAAAGTTCATGCCGCAAGACGGCTCGGTGACATTCACCGACATGTCAAGCGCACTTTGCACAATTGGTGTTTGGGGACCAAACGCAGAAAAGACAATGGCCAAGGCGACGCAAAATATCAACGCCGAAGGCAAACTTGTGCCGTTTGATGTATCGCAAAAGAATTTTCCGTACGGTTCAGTTCGTGAAGTGCTTATCGATGGCGTGCCGGCAACGATGTTCAGAATCTCTTATGTCGGAGAAAACGGTTGGGAGGTCTACACAAAGATGGAGCATGGCCTTCGTCTGTGGGACTCAATTGCCAAAGCGGGCGAAGAGTTCGGCATCATCCCAGTCGGCATGGGTGTTTATGCCGTAACTGGTCGAATCGAAAAGGGCTACCGATTGATGGGCGCCGAACTCGAGAGCGAATACAACCCAGTCGAGGCGGGTCTCAATCGACCGAAAGTTAAGTCGGCTGATTTCATCGGCAAGGCTGCATACATGAAGGCTCGTGAAGAAAAGCCGTGCGCAATCATGTGCACTCTCGAAATGATCGACAACACGAGCAAGGCCGGCATCAAGCGCTATCCAACTGGTGGCAACGAGCCGATCTTGACAAAGTCTGGTGAGCGAATTGTCGATGCCAAGGGTCGTGTCTCACGCGTAACAACAGCAGGTGCTGCGCCATCACTCGGCAAATACTTGATGCTCGCCTATTTGACACCAGAACATGCTGTCGAAGGCAACGAACTTCGAGTTATGTACATGAACGAACTCTTCCCAGTGCGCGTTGCACGCGTCGGCAGTCAACCATTGTTTGACCCGACTGATGCACGCATGAAGAGCTAGTCGAAAACTAACTAGCGATGAACATTCTCGTCTGCGTCAAACGCGTGCCGGCCCCCGGCGCACGCATCAACATCACCAGCGATGGTCAGCAAGTTGATACTGCGTTTTTGGGGTTTACTGTCAGTCCGCATGAAGAATGCGCAGTCGAACAAGCAGTGCAGTTGATCGAAAAACACGGTGGCGATGTCACTGTGCTGACTCTCGGGCCAGCCGAGGCCGAAGAGCAACTGAGAACCGCTGTCAGCGTTGGTGCAACCAAAGCAATTCTCGTACCAATCGACACGACAGATTGGGATCCACAAAAAACTGCTCAGGCGATCGCCAAAGTAATTGGCGATCTTGAAGCAGCAAACGGAAAATACGATTTAGTTTTGTTCGGCAACGAATCTGCAGACTCTTGCGGTTATCAAGTTGGTGTTCGCGCCGCACTGAAGCTCGCTCGACCAATTGTTAATGGTGCCAAGGGCCTCGAAATTGATAATGGTGTTGCTGTTGTTCGTCGCGAAAGTGACGCCGGTGTTGAAATTTACAAGTTGAAAATGCCTGCTTGCGTCGGCATTAAAGAAGGCATCAATTTGCCGCGCTACCCGACCATGAAGGGTCGTCTTGCTTCTAAAAAGGTTGCCGTTGATCGATCAGAGGCGACGGGCGAAACTGGCGGATTAAAACTGATCACGTTGCGTCGACCGCCCGAGCGCGCCAGCAACACCATAATTCTTGGCAATGGTCCAGAGGCCGCACCCGCAGTTGTTGATCTTCTTGAAGAGTTAGGTGTCTTCAAGTGACCGTACTTGCCGTAGTCGAGCATGATCGTGGCACGATGACCAGTGCTTCTCTTGGCGTGCTCACAGCCGCGCGAAATCTTGCAAAACAAATGAACACCAAGTTCGAAGCTCTCACAATCGGCGCGAATGCCGATCGCCTAAGTGAAACTGTTGCAAATTTCGGTGCGACAACTGTGCACCAGGCTCACAACGCGATGCTCACCGACTTTGGTCCAGAAGCCTGGGGCGAGTCAATCGCGCAGGTCGTGCGCAAAATTTCGCCAAGTGTTGTCATTGGCACGGGCACCGAACGAGGTCACGAGATAATCGCCCAAGCAGCCGCTCGCCTTGACCTTCCAGCCTCGATGAACTGTTCAGAATTTGACACAGACTTCAACGGCTCACAGCCACTGAAAGTTGTCCGCACTCGTTGGGGTGGTTCGCTGCTCGAAGAAGCACAAGTTGATGCACCAATAAAACTTGTGACACTTGCAAATCATGTAGTTGAGCCACAAGAAGAACTTGCAACTTCGCCTGCAACAATCTCGACAATCGAGGTACAACTCGACGAGAGCGTTGCGCAAAGTTTCGTACAAGACCGCGTCGAACGAGTCGCTGGTGTCACTCTTGCAACCTCACCAGTTGTAGTCAGTGGTGGTCGCGGTGTTGGTTCGGCTGAAGCGTTCGCACCTCTCGAAGAACTTGCGTCGTTGCTTAACGGCGTAGTTGGTTGTTCGCGCGCGGTAACGAATAACGGCTGGCGCAACCACACCGACCAAGTCGGTCAGACCGGCACGAGAATCGCGCCAGATATCTACATCGCATGCGGCATCTCAGGAGCCATTCAACATTGGGTTGGGGCGATGGCCTCGAAAAATATTCTGGCTATCAACACAGACGCACAAGCGAACATTGTCACCAAGGCTGGTTACGCAGTTATTGGCGATCTACATAAAGTCGTGCCTGCAATCTCGGCAGAGATTCGCCGCCGCCAAAATAAATAGACTTCAAAAACCCTAAAACCCGACAAAATGCTCGGGACTAGACCGAAGAAAACTAGAGTCTTGTCTCGTGACTACCGAAAGTCTTGAGCCAAACCGACGCCGTGGCCGCGCTCGCACCTCGAGCACCGAAGTCAAACTTCCAGAGCAAAAGCCTTTCAAACAACCACGCATGCGTTACGAGCCAACCAAGGTGCTCAGCGATGACGAACTCGAGTCGATTCATTTGGCAAGTCTGCGAATTCTCTCTGACTACGGCATGGACTTTCTCGACCCCGATGCCCGCGAACTAATGAAGAAAGCCGGCGCGAAAATCGAAAATGAGCGGGTGCGTTTTGATCCTGAAATGGTGCTTGAAACTATTAAGACTTGCCCAAGCGAGTTCAAACTTCATGCTCGCAATCCGGCGCACACGCTAAATATTGGCGGCAATTGGATGGCCTTCGGCTCGGTGGCCAGCACCCCGAACTTCATCGGCCTCGACGGCGTGCGCCACCCAGGCACTCGCGCCGATTTTCAAGAACTCCTCAAACTGACGCAAGTCTTCAACATCATTCACTTCAACAGCGGCTACCC
>JANRBC010000008.1:0-1665 GCA_030727685.1 Ilumatobacteraceae bacterium | reverse complement strand
ATAATTATCATCACGCCGTTTACTTTGGCCGGCGCAATGGCGCCAATCACATTGGCGGGTGCGTTATCACAACAAAACGCCGAGGCACTTGCCGGCATGGTGTTCACTCAAGTTGTGCGACCTGGTGCACCAGTTGCATACGGTGGTTTCACCAGCAATGTCGACATGCAATCGGGTGCGCCAGCATTTGGCACGCCCGAATATATGCGCACTGCGATGGCAGGCGGTCAACTTGCGCGCCGATACAAAGTGCCGTATCGCTCAAGCAATGTTTGTGCTGCAAACGCCCTTGATGCGCAGGCCGCATATGAAAGTGTGTTCTCGCTTTGGGGCGCAGTTCAAGGTGGCGTCAATTTTGTAATGCACGGCGCAGGATGGATGGAAGGTGGCCTGCATTCATCGCTTGAGAAGTTCGTTCTTGATGCCGACCTCATGGGCATGGTCGCTGCATATCTCGAGCCGATAGTTGTCGACGAAGCAACACTCGCCCACGAAGCAATCGGCGAAGTCGGACCGGGTGGCCACTTCTTTGGTGTTCAACACACACAAGATCGCTTTCGTGATGCTTTCTATAAACCAATGATCTCAGATTGGCGTAACTATGAAAGTTGGCAAGAAGGTGGCAGCCCGACTGCAGTCACCAAGACAACTGAACTCGCCAAAACTTGGCTTGAGGCATATCAAACGCCAGCGATCGACCCAGCAGCCAAAGAAGAGCTGCAAGCATTTGTCAAGCGTCGCGTCGCCGAAGGTGGAGTCGCCACAGATTTTTAGTGTGAAAATTAAGAAATTAAAGTAACGAAAGGCAATTGAAATGAAATCTTCAGCACGAGTTGTTGTAATCGGTGGCGGTGTAGTTGGCGCCTCGGTTCTTTACCACCTCACAAAAGCAGGCTGGACAGATGTTGTCTTGGTTGAACGCAAAGAGTTGACGGCTGGTTCAACATGGCACGCCGCAGGCGGCATGCACACACTCAACGGCGACCCCAACGTGGCTCGCTTGCAGCAATACACGGTCAATCTCTATAAAGAAATCGAAAAAGAATCTGGTCAAAACTGCGGCATTCACCTGCCAGGTGGCATTCAACTTGCAGACACACCAGAGCGACTCGACTGGCTGAAAATGGCACATGCTCGTGGCCGCTACCTCGGCATGAAAATGGAGATCATCTCGATCAAAGAAGCAAAAATTTTGAACCCACTGCTCGAAGAGAAATATTTTGTGGGCGCACTTTACGACGAAGATGAAGGCAGCGTCGACCCTTATGGCGTTACGCACGCTTACGCAATTTGTGCCAAAAATCGTGGCGCTGAGGTTTACACAAACACTTGGGTCACTGCTCTCAACCACCGCCCCGACGGCACATGGGATGTCATCACAGACAAAGACCACACGATTCATGCCGAGCATGTCGTAAACGCCGGCGGTCTGTGGGCTCGCGAAGTCGGCCGCATGTGCGGTATTGAACTTCCGGTGTTGGCAATGGAGCACCATTATTTGATGACCGAACCGATGGAAGAAGTCATCGAGTTCAACCGTGTCAACGGCAAAGAGTTGCCACACATGATCGACTTCGCCGGCGAAATTTACGCTCGCCAAGAAGGCCAAAGCATCTTGCTCGGCACCTATGAGCAAAACAATCGTCCGTGGTCACCAAAAGAAAC
>JANRBC010000007.1 GCA_030727685.1 Ilumatobacteraceae bacterium | reverse complement strand
ACTGACACAACTTCGTCACCGGCACGCAAACGCATGCCTCGCACGCCTGCGGCAGAGCGCCCCATTGGTCGAACTTGTTTTTCGGAGAAGCGAATTGTTTGCCCACCACGACTGACGATAAACACATCGTCGGTGCCACCGGTTTCGATAACACGCACAAGTTCGTCTTTTGGTCGCAATTTGAGAGCAATCAAGCCATCGCGCCGTGAAGAATCGTATTCATTGAACGCGGTCTTTTTAACTTGGCCCTGTCGTGATACGAAGAACAAATAACGCGTACCGGGGAATTCGCGCGTGTCAATGATCGCCTGAATTGTTTCGCCATTTTGTAACGGCAACAAATTGACAATCGGAATGCCTTTGGCTGTACGTTCACGCTCAGGTATTTCGAGTGCGCGCAAACGGTAAACCCGACCGCGGTTTGAAAAGAACAACAGGTACGCATGCGAAGTGGTGAAAATTACATTGCGCACGATGTCGGCATCTTTCATTTTCGCGCCTGATACACCGCGGCCGCCGCGGCCTTGTGATCTGAACGAATCGGCCGACACGCTCTTGATGTATTGAGCCTGAGTCATAACAACTACCAACTCGCGGTTATCGACCAGATCTTCGACGCTCATTTCGCCGACGTCGGCTGTGATCTTGCAGACACGATCGGTGGCGAAAGTTTCGCGAACAGCCGAAAGTTCTTTCGAAATCACTGCCCGCAGTTTTTTATCGTCGTTCAAAATTGCTTTCAATTCTTTGATTTGCGCCTGAACATCTTTTTGTTCTGTTTCAAGATCAATGCGCGACAAGCGAGTTAATTGACGCAACTGCATGTCAAGAATGTCGATCGCTTGACGCTCAGTGAAACCAAATTGTTTGCCCATCAGCGCCGCTTTTGCGGCGTTGCCGTCTTCGCTGCCCCGAATCACTTTGATGACGGCGTCGATGACATTTAGCGCCTTGAGACGACCTTCGAGAATGTGGCCTCGATCTTGGGCTTTTTTGAGGCGATAGTTGCTGCGACGAGTGATTACGTCAATTTGGTGACGCGTATACCCTTGCAATGCATCGCGAAGGTTGACCGTGCGTGGCACACCGTCGACAAGAGCAACCATGTTTACTGGGAAACTTGTTTGCAAAGTCGTGAGCTTGAACAGGTTGTTCATTACGACATTTGAGTTGGCATCGCGTTTGAGTGTGATAATCAAATTGGTTTCGCCACCCGACGAGTTGTCGTTGACATCGGCAATACCATCGAGTTCTCCACCATCTACGAGTTCTTGGATTCGGGCGGCAATCGCCGAGCAACTCGCCTGATACGGCAATTCGGTGACGACTATCCGCATCTGGCCGCGCACGCCGTCTTCGATTGCAACTTTCGCACGCATCTTGATGCTGCCCCGACCTGTTTTGTATGCCTCATTGATGCCGCTGCGGCCCAAAATTAAACCGCCAGTCGGAAAGTCTGGACCTTTGACGAACTTCATCAAGTCGGCAACCGAAGCATCAGGGTTGTCGATTAGGTGCAATGTTGCATCAATAACTTCACCAAGGTTGTGTGGCGGAATGCTCGTCGCCATACCAACAGCAATACCTTGCGAACCATTGACCAACAAGTTCGGAAATCGTGCCGGCAAAACTGACGGCTCTTCAGAAGTGCCGTCGTAGTTTGAAATTAAATCAACCGTGTCTTCGTCAATAGCGGCGAGCAATTGCATTGCTAAAGGATGCAAACGCGACTCGGTATAACGACTCGCAGCCGGGCCAAAGTCCGGAGACCCGTAGTTGCCGTGGAAATCGATTAACGGGTGACGTAGCGAAAACGGCTGAGCCATTCGCACCAAAGCGTCGTAAATCGCACCATCGCCGTGTGGGTGATATCGCGCCATTGTGTCGCCGGTGACGCGCGCGCACTTAACAAAAGGTCGATCTGGGCGGAAGCCTTGCTGATGCATGTCCCAAATAATTCGGCGGTGCACTGGCTTTAAGCCGTCACGAACGTCGGGCAACGCCCGCGACAT
>JANRBC010000006.1 GCA_030727685.1 Ilumatobacteraceae bacterium | reverse complement strand
TGAAAAACCAGTTTGAGGTCGCCAAGGCCCACGAGTGTCGTGGCAATCCAACTGCCGAGGGTGCCAAAGTTTTCATCTAACAATTTGCTCGCGCCATCTTGCAATGTCTCTTCGGCAAGTTCATAGCTGCCTTGGTATGTAATCTCGATCGCATATTCAGTTTTGGCAACAGTGTGTTTGCCAGTTGGTGTTGGCTGGTTGATTTCGACCGTTATGCCCTCGCGAGACAAATTTTCTTTGCCGACTTGTGGGCTTTTGATCGGCACGATATTTTCGACCATTGACGAATCTGGTTGAGTTGTCAGTCGCTGAACGCGAAAGACGATCTCCATTTCGATTTCAGGCGCTTCGTGAAAAATCTCGTCGGTGTACCACGCGCGATATATGGCTTGACTCCAACTTGGCCAGGTCAACGTAACGTGGGCAACGACCCGAGGTGGTCGACCTTCACCAGGCAGACCGTAACTCGTCTCCCAGACGAGGTCACCGAGCAAAACATCTGACTGAAAGTGCTCGTCGAACGCCTGTCGCTCAAGGAACGCATTTGAAAAGGCGTCACGCAAGGCGCCAATCGCATCGCTAAAGACATGGTCCAACATGTGGTGACCACGCTAACAATGTGCCAAACTAAATGCTCATGGGTCTTGTCAACGTTGAGCGAAAAGACGGCGTGGCGACGCTGACGCTGAATAATGCGGCTGAGCGCAACACGATGACTGCCGAAATGGTCGCCGATATTTCAGCAGCGATGGATGAGATCGAAGCCGACCTAAAAGTTGGCGCGCTGATCGTGACTGGTGCGGCGCCGGCATTTTGCGCTGGGGCAAACCTTGGCAACTTGGCTGAGGCTGATGGTGCATCGCTGACGAAAATTTATGAAGGTTTTTTGCGCATCGCGCGCTCGCCATTGCCGACGATTGCGGCAGTTAACGGGGCAGCAGTTGGTGCGGGTATGAACTTGGCTTTGTGTTGCGATGTGCGCATCGCCGCTGCTCGTGCAAAGTTTGATACGAGGTTTTTGCAAATCGGTCTGCACCCGGGCGGTGGTCACACTTGGATGTTTCGCAACATTGCCGGACCACAAGCCACGATGGCTGCAGTCGTCTTTGGCGAAATTCTTGACGGCGCAGAAGCGCAGCGAGTTGGTCTGGCATATAAATGCGTGCCTGATGACGAATTGATGGCGGTGGCTCACACAATGGCGATGCGTGCTGCCAGCGTGCCCCGCGAACTATCGACGCTCACCAAGCGCACGATTCAAGAGATGGCAAATGTTGCGACCCACGAACAAGCCGTGGCCAAAGAACTCGAACCACAAGTGTGGACAACCCGCCAACCTTGGTTCGCCGAGCGCCTCGCCGCCCTGCAATCTCGCCTCAAAAAGTAAGTTTTATTTTTTGGTGGTGAGCCACTGGTGGGTGAGGGCGTCGCGGCGTTCTTGCCACTCTTCTGAAGTGATGGCGTAACGCAAGTGGTCTTCCCAGACGCCATTAATTTCGAGAAAGCGCTCGGCTAAACCTTCGAGGCGCAGACCTAACTTTTCGGCAACTCGCTTGCTGTTGCTATTTCGCGGAATAATGCACACTTCGAGTCGATGCAAGTTCAAATCGTCGAACGCAAATTTCATGATCGCTGCGACCCCTTCGGCCACATAACCATTGCCGGCATGCTTGCGGTCAATCCAATAGCCGATCGTGCCCGTTTGCATTGCGCCGCGCACGACATTGTTGACATTAACTTCGCCGACCAACAAATTATTGACAAACAACCCGAGCGTGTACGCCGAACCATTTTGGCGCTCTCGGTCTCGGGCCACGCAGCGACGTTCGAACGCATCGCGATCAGTCGCTGGGTCGGCAAGAAAATCTGAACGGCGCGGCTCCCAGACAGTCAGCCAGTCGACATTGCGCAGACGTACTTCACTCCAGGCTTCAAAGTCGTGGGTGACTAACGGTCGCATCATTATTCGCTGTCCGTAAAGTCGCGGTGGGGCAACGGGCGCGCCAGCAGGATGCAAAAAGCGTTTTGGTGAAGTGTTCGAAGAATGACTCAAGATGTTTTCTTTCGCAATTCAGAGATTAGCCCGTCGAGCAAATTGTATTGACTGACAGTTAACTCAGAAATTTGCAAACGTCGCATCACGGCAACAAGCACACAGCAGCCGCCGACGATGATGTCAGCACGATCTCGTGGCAAGCCGGGGTTAAAAACTCGATCGCTAAGTGGCTCTGTTGCCAGCGTGCGGAAGACATCTTCAACTGCTTCGCGCGAAAGTTTGAGTTTGTGCAGCGCCGATGGGTCAAAAGTTTTCTGACCAACTTCGACTGCAGCGACGGTCACGATCGTGCCGGCCACGCCGACCACACGTTCAACATGACCAATAAGCGGATAATTATGTGCAACGTCATCGACTGCATCAGAAACTAAAGAAATCGCATTTGTTAGTTCTTCTGGTCGCGGCGGGTCGCGATGTAGTTCTGCCTCGGTGAGGTTGACCGCGCCAAACGGAAGACTGACTGCAAAATCTAAAGTTTCTGTGCCGACCATCAGTTCGGTCGAGGCGCCGCCGATGTCGACCACGAGTGTCGACATCTTTTCGTCAAGCGCACTTGTTGCACCGACGAACGAAAGAGCACCTTCGATCTCGCCCGAAATCAATTCGGGTTCGGCGCCCGAGATTTTTTTGACCTCGGCGAAAAACTGATTTGTATTGTTGGCCACACGACATGCAGCCGTTGCCACGGTTCGGCGACGCGAAACTTTGTGTTGTTTGATTAACGACTCGTATTCGCTCAAGCAATCGAGAGTTCGTTGTATTGCCTCGGCACTCAAAGCGCCGGTTGTTGCAAGATTTGCGCCGAGTCGTGTTGAACGAACAATTCGCTCAAGCGTTTTGCCTGATTGATCAACGATCAGCAAATTTGTTGAGTTGCTGCCGATGTCAATTGCCGCGAATATTTCATCCATTGCTTACGCACACTAGTAAGTGCTGTCAGCCTTGTTGAAGTCGCCTGTCGACCCATTGGCCAACGACGTCGGTTTTGTTGACGAGCCAATTTGCATAATGAGCATGCAAACATTTGACACCGACTCTGGTGCCCGCAACACCACCGTGCGGTCGTGGCCCAGTGTGGTCGGCGGGTATCGCGCTATCGCGTTCGGCGGCGTAGCGCTCGTGCGTCAATCGAAGTTCTTCGGGGTCAATTTCGCTCTCGGCGAGATTGATGCAGCCACTCGATTCAAGGCGGCTGACCGCCATGTGTTCTTTTGCGCCAACCAGCCAATATCGCGTAGGCATTGGCGTGCCATCGAACAACAATGGATCGTTTTTGACGACGATTGGCTCGTCATTTTTATCGCGCAGGACGACTTCAAAATCGCCCTGTGGCTTGCGACCGAGAAGTTCGGTAATGCGAGCAATGTCTTGTGCCGAAGCCTTTGTCATTTGTTGAGCAACTTTGTCAATGTCTCGATGTCGCTCGATGTGTCGAGATCTTGGGCTGAGCCATCGCACGCAACTTCTTCGAGCAGATCTTTGTGCGATTTAAAAAGACTTCTTGCGCCTTCGTCGCCGCTCGTTGGCAACAACGGCCAAAGTTCGGCATGTATTCGCACCGGGTTGCCGCGAACTCCGTTGTATGTAGCCACCGCAAGTGGTGCAGAAGCATTGGCGATGCGTTGCCAACTTGAGGGCTTGATCGCGGGTTGATCTGCAAGGCCAACGACAACGCTGCTTGCACCGTGTCGCTGGGCTTCTGAGAGTGCGCATTGCAGACTGCTGGCCATGCCACTGCGCCAATTTTCATTGTGAACTTCAATTACATTTGTCGCTGCAAACTTTGCTTCGGCGATTTGCGCAGATAAGTCGACTGCGCCAGTGACGACGATTAATTCTTGAAATTGCGCCGCGAGACAATTTTGAAGAGTCCACGCAAAAACAGTTTGACCACTGATGACGGTTAACAATTTGTGTGCGTTGCCAGAAAATCTTGAGCCACTTCCAGCGGCTAGCAACACTGCCGTGGTGGCAGAAGTTATCGGATTACTTTTTTGCGCTACGACCACTGCCCAATAATGCGCCTGGTTTGATTTTTAGTACGAGGCTTAAACGAGTAATCGTGTCAAGTGTTGGCGAAAAGTGACCGTTTTCAATTCGGTTAATCGTTTTGCGGTCGATGCCTGCGCGTTGTGCAAGTTCATCTTGACTTAATTCAGCATTAATTCTTAGTTTTCGTAGTTCGCTTGCAACTATTTTTTGCTGAGCTTCACTTTTTGCCTTAAGTGTCTTTGCTGAAATGGTCATGTTCGCAGTCTAAAACTTTCGCCCTTAAAACTATGGATTCATTTAATTCAATTCAAATTAAATTGTGTAGTCGTGAATTAAGGGTTTGCTCAGGCGATCTGTGACATGTGTTAAGTCTCACTTTCAGTGAGCCAGTTACCCTGTTACACGGCTTGTTTATGGTTAGTAGCAAGCAATAAGTAAGGCGTGAACTGGGGTTCTCTGTGGCGGAGAGCGTTTAACAGTCAAATGCCTGCCAACTATGGCGGGTCCGAAAGGACAACAAAACATGACACCTCGAGTTTCGTATTATCCAAAACTGGTCAGGGTTACCTGCCGTGCTCTGGTGTTGGCTCTTCTCTTGTCATTTGGCATTGTGCCTACGGTGCTAACCCGAGGGCTTATGAGAGTTGACACTGCACAGGCCAAGCCGATGCCTGCCATTGAGTCAGCATGGGTGGCGATGCAGGCACAACAGGCAGTAGTGGCACTTGAGTCGGCAAACGAGATCAGCCCAATCGAACAACGCGACGTTGCCTCACGGTGGATTAAAAGCATTTCAGTCATCATTGCTGAGCACCTTGAAGTCAACAGCAAAGACCTAGAACGCGCTTGGTCGCAGTCAGATCTCTCGCGCCAAAAAGTTTTGTTTGCTGCACTCACTCAACTTGGTGTGCCCTATAAAACAAACGCCGACGAACCAGGCAAAGCACTTGACTGCTCGGCGTTGATCAAGTTCGCATGGTCGAATGCTGGTTTTAAAATGCCTCGTGGCTCGGCTCAGCAATATGCCCTCGGCGCGCGGGTAAAGGCGAGCGACGTTCAAGTTGGCGATTTGGCTTGGTACCCAGGGCATATTTCAATGTCGCTCGGCTTTCAAAACCTCGTTATTCAAGCGCCTACGAACGGTCGCAATGTCGAGGTTCATGAGATCAACGAGTCGCGAATCAACTGGGTGCGATGGGTCGACCCAACGGCCTAGTTTTTACAGAAGTTACTTATGAATTGGGCCATCACTATTTGATAGTGACGGCACGATTCGGCCAACACGCTTGCCGATAATTTCGGCACAAATCGAAATTGCCGTTTCTTCGGGCGTGCGTGAGCCAATGTCTAGACCGATCGGCGACATCAGCCGAGCGAGATCTTGTGGTTTCGAAATGCCGACCTCGGCGAGGCGCTCGAGTCGTTTTGCATGGGTCTTGCGACTGCCCATGACACCGATGTAGCCAACAGAAGTTGCAAGCGAGCCTTGAATGGCCGGCACATCAAATTTCGGATCGTGAGTGAGAATGCAGACAGCGTCTCGCGCACCAAGATTTGGCCCGCGGTCGGTGAGCACAGGTGTTGGCCACGTGACGAGCACTTCGTCAGCCATCGGAAACCTGCGTTTTGTCGCGAACACTTCGCGTGCATCGCAGACCACGACGTAATAGCCAAGAACTTTTGCCACGCGGGCGAGCGCCGCAGTGAAGTCGACAGCGCCAAAAATAATCATCTGCGGTGGCGGCGAAAATGATTCGACAAACACGCGCACAATCGGTGTGTCTTGCAGATCTTCTGGCGTAACTTGCCCAGATGGGCCATAGTTGCGCACACTTGTGCGACCTGCTTCGAGTTCGCCGAGTGCATCTCGCGACGCAACTCGGTCAAGTTCGTTGTCGCCAAGTGAGCCGAGAGTTTCGATTTTGTCTTGGTCTGGTGCAACCAAAAATGTTGCGCCAGTGTTTGGGCCGTCAATTACGGTCAGCAACGCAACTGGCTGGTTCTTGCGAATTCGGTCGGCGAGTGCTGAATAAATCATGACGATGCAGTTACCACGTCAGCGGCTGAATGAAAAGATGAACCGTGCCGCCACAAGTTAGGCCAACTGCAAATGCTTCGTCGTCTGAATAGCCGAACTTGACTAGTCGCCCGGGGCTATCGCTTTTCAAAATTTCTAGTGCTTCGGCGACAACCGCGCCTTCGACACAACCGCCCGACACAGAGCCGCAAACTTCGCCATCTTCGTTGACTGCCATTGCCGCGCCTGGGTCGCGAGGCCCTGAGCCTTCGATGTCGACAACACGTGCAACGGCGATGCGTTTCTTTTGTGTGCGCCAGCGGTCGATGTCGCCCAAAATCTCACGCATTACTCACAACCTTTCGTGTTTTGCTTGACTCATGTGACTCGCGCGCAATAACCGCAGTTAGTTCGCGCAGCGCCTCGAGCGAATGCCCTTCAACGAAGTCATCAATATAAGGCATCGCTGCGGCCATGCCACGAGCAAGCGGCGCATAGCCAGGGCTAACTTTTAATGGATTAACCCAGATGACGCGAAACGCCACCCGCTGTAGGCGCAACATTTGCTCTGCTAGAACTTGCGGCTCGCCGCGATCCCAACCGTCAGAGAGAATTACAAAAATCGAACCACGCGCAAGTGAGCCAACGCCCCAATTGTCGTTGAAGTTTTGTAGACACTCACCCAGACGTGTGCCGCCACTCCAGTCTGAAACTTGGGCTGAAGTGCGAGCCAGTGCGCGATCTGGATCACGATTCGTAAGTTCGCGTGTGATGCGAGTCAGGCGAGTGCCGAGTGTGAATGCCTCAACGCGTTGACGACCGACCACCGCAGCGTGCATAAATCGCAATAATGCCCTTGCGTAGGGCTCCATTGAGCCAGAGATGTCGAGCAATACAACTAGTCGACGCAGCTTTGTGCTCGGCTCGCGCCAATATCTCTCGATTGGTTCGCCATCATTTTGCAGTACCGCGCGCATCGTGCGGCGAATATCGTGTCGCGAGCCTTTGCGATTTGCTTTTTGAAGTCGCAACGAGCGCTTTGGTGGCCCTGCGAGTTTCAAACTCGACATGAATTGCTCTGCTTCACGCAGTTCAGTTTCGCTGTATGCGGCAAAGTCTTTTTCGCGCAAAGTTTCGATGCTCGAAAATCGCAAGGCGATGGTATTTTCATCTTCGTTGACTGGTGCCGCATTTGATTCATCGTTGTTTGTATCTTCGCTGTCGATTAGCAACGTCACAGACTCGGTCTGTTGCTCATAGGTTGCTGTATCAACGGCGATTAGTTGATCCCAAAAAATGGCGAATGCACGGTCAAATATCTGAGAATCTTCGTGGCGGCGAATGAGTGTCGCATATGCCGCCCAATAAACATCGTCGCGATTTTCGAGACCGACTTTGCTCAATGCGCTGACGAAAACAATCACCGAATCAAGTGGCACGTCGATGCCAGCGCCACGCAAGATGCGGGCAAATGCCACCGCCATTTTGTGGGCAGGTGACGATGTATTCATTAGTTGCTGTACAAGCCCCGTTCAAAGGCTTGTTTAACTAATGTGGCGACGCCGCTTTCGCGCACGCGCTCGTGGTCTTCGCGGTATTTGAGCACTGTGCCCAGCGTTGCTTGCACGACCGATTCGTCTAGTTCGCCGACACCGAGACGACCGAGTGCAGTTGCCCAGTCGATTGTTTCGGCGACGCCTGGTGGTTTGTAAAGTTGCATCTTGCGCAGCGCTTCGACGGCGGCCGCGACTTGACGAGCGAGAGTCTCTGCAACTTGAGGCACGCGTCGTTTGACGATTTCGACTTCGCGATCAAAGTCAGGGTGCTCAACCCAGTGATAGAGACATCGACGCTTGAGTGCATCGTGTACATCGCGGGTGCGGTTCGAAGTCAAGACAACCAGCGGTGGTGTCGTTGCTTTGTAAGTGCCGAGTTCGGGGATCGTGATTTGAAAATCTGAAAGCACTTCTAACAAATAGGCTTCAAACTCGTCGTCAGCGCGGTCAATTTCGTCGATCAACAACACGGGCGAGACGCCAGTGTGTTGGTCGATTGCTTGCAATAGTGCGCGACGAATCAAAAACCGTTCGCTATAGAGCTGACCTTCGAGTTTCTCGGCGCCGATTGACGTTGCTTCGCCAGTGGCTTCGACGGTGCGCAGGTGCAACAACTGTCGTGAGTAGTCCCAGTCGTACATGGCTTGTGCGGCGTCGATGCCTTCGTAGCACTGCAAACGAATAAGTTCGCTGTTGCGAATTGTCGCCAAGACTTTTGCCAGTTCGGTTTTGCCGACGCCCGCTTCGCCTTCAAGCAATAGCGGACGATTGAGCGAAATCGCCAAAAAGACTGCGGTCGCCAAGCCGTCACTTGCGAGATAATTGTGTTCGTCAAGTGCGCTTCGAACGTCGGCGACTGACTGCAAACTCATGTTGTCAGGCTAGAAGATCAAGAGTCAAAGCCCAAGCCCAAGCGGTCGAGTAGGCGCAGCCACAAGTTGCGCTTGCCCGTACGGTCTTCGTAGTCAAGCGACCAGCGAGTTGCTTGAATGCCGATGAACCTGAATGGTTCTGGGGGAAACGCGCGTGGTTTAGTTTTGACGAATTCGGTTTGTGTGGCACGAGTTTCGTTTTTTGCGAGCAGGTCGAGCATCACTTCGCCACCAAAACGCGAAGCAGCAAGGCCTAAGCCCGTGTAGCCGAGTGCGTAAGCAACGCGGTTATCAAACTGTGTGCCCCAAAAGACGCTGTAGCGCGCGCACGTATCAATTGGCGCGCCCCACATGTGTGAAAACTTGACGCCTTCAAGTTGCGGAAATGTGGTGAAGAACTGTCGCGAGAGCATCGCCCACGATTCGGGTCGCGATTCGAGTTCTTTATCCATTTGCCCGCCGAAGTAATAAATTGCGTCGTAGCCGCCCCACAAAATTCTGTTGTCGGCTGTAAGTCTGAAGTAGTGAAATTGGTTCGAGCAGTCGGCGAGACCTTGACGATTGCGCCAACCGACGCTTGCGAGTTGATCTGCGGTCAATGGCTCTGTGACAAGACAATAGTCATAAACAGGTGCAATATATTTATTGACTTTACGCAACAGCGGCTTAAAAGTATTTGTCGCCAAGGCAACGTTGTTGGCTTTGATCTTGGCCAGCGGTGTTTTGATTTCGATTTTTTTCTTGGTGTCGTTCAATTCGACTGCACGAGTATCTTCGTAGATTCTGACACCAAGTGTCTGGGCAACTCGTTTGAGACCCCATGCCAAGCGCGCCGGGTCAACTAGCGCGGACGAATCTTTTGTCCATAAGCCACCCGTGAAAACCGGTGAATTAACTTCGCTGCGCATCGCGTCGCGGTCGAGCCAAACAACATCATGACCAAGATCGCGCAACTGCACGAAATCTTCTTGCAATTCGTCTGTGTAGTTTTCTGGGTGCCAACTGCTGGCCACCTCGATCGCGCCGTTGCGCTCGAAGTCGCAGTCAATGTTGTATTCGCGAATCACTTTTTCGATTTCAGCAAAGTTCTCGCGGCCGAGTTGTTCGAGAATCGCAACCTCATCAGGAAATCTCTCTTGGGCGTTGGCGATGCCATGAGTCAACGAATAATCCATAAAGCCACCATTGCGACTCGTGGCGCCCGAACCGATTTCGTGTGATTCAATTAGCGCGACATCGCGGTTCGCGTCGCGTTGCTTGGCGATGATCGCTGTCCAAAGGCCCGTGAAACCGCCACCAACCACGCACAAGTCGCAGTCTTCGTCGTGAACTGCTGTTGGGTTCGAGTCGGGCTCGTCAACGTCGTCTAACCAGTACGGAAACGTCTCCGCGTCGGCTATCGCATCAAGGTAACGCTCACTCGACCGCGGCGGAATTGCCGATCGGCCCATTGGGTCTCACCACCTAACAGGGCTAATTATAAGTCTCAATTGGCAGTCGAGAGCTCTCTTAGGCGCACTGCAGGGCTGTCACGGGGCGTTAGGCGGTGCTCGTGCGCTCTAATCTAAAGACCTATGGATCTCGGTCTAAACGGTCGCACCGCAGCGGTAGCAGGGGGTTCTGCGGGTCTTGGTTTTGCGACCGCCCAAGCGTTAGCCAACGATGGAGTGCGGGTTGTCGTCTGCGGACGTGACGAAAAACGCGCTGCCGATGCTGCTGCAAAAATTGGCAAACCATGTGTCGGCATTTCTTGTGATGTTTCATCGGTGGCTGGCGGTGAAAGTTTTGTCGAGCAAGCCACAAAAATTCTTGGGCAGATCGACATTTTGATTTTGAATAGTGGTGGTCCACCGCCTGGCACATTTGCTAGCACGAGTGTTGAAAGTTACGACCAAGCATTTGCTAATGGCTTGATGTCGATGATCGCGATGACGAAACTCGTGGTGCCGCAAATGCAAAGTCGCAAATGGGGCAGAGTTATAGCTATAACTTCAATTGCGGTGCGTCAGCCGATTGCAAACTTGATTTTGTCAAATACGGCTCGTGCAGGTCTGACTGGTTTTCTGAAAACAGTTTCGCGTGAAGTTGCTGGCGACAGCGTAACCG
>JANRBC010000005.1 GCA_030727685.1 Ilumatobacteraceae bacterium | reverse complement strand
TGCTGTTTTGACGCACCCACCGCGACCTCGAAAAAAACGCCGTTAGCACTACGCTTTAGACATGGCCACCTCATCGAGGGTGCTGCCGTGGCGGCGCCAAAATACAACGATTGCCGAAGAGCTTTCGCCGTTGCTGACTGCCTATAAGTCGAGGCATCCAAAAGGCTCCGTTTCGCTCATTAATACTGCGTATGAAATGGCTCGATCAGCGCATGCGAATCAAAATCGATCAAGCGGAGAACTGTACATCAATCATCCAATTGCTGTTGCCCGCATTGTCGCCGACATTGGTCTTGATGAAGTTTCAATAGTCGCGGCATTGCTGCATGACGCCGTCGAAGATACCGAAATAACAATCTCTGATGTCGAAAGCAATTTCGGCAGCGAAGTCTCTGCAATTGTCGATGGTGTCACCAAACTAGAACGCCTGCAGTTTGATTCGAAAGAGGCTCAACAGGCAGCGACAATGCGCAAAATGCTGGTGGCAATGGCGCGCGATTTACGCGTATTGATGATCAAACTTGCAGATCGCTTGCACAACATGCGCACGATCGCCGCTGTGCCCCACGAAAAGCAACAAAGGGTTGCACAGGAAACTCTTGATATTTATGCTCCTCTTGCTCATCGTCTTGGAATGCAAGAGATTAAACAGCAACTTGAAGATTTGGCATTCGCTGCGTTGTATCCGAAGCGATATGCCGAACTCGATCATCTTGTGGCAACTCGGGCGCCCGAGAGAAATGTCTACTTGGCAAAAACCATCGGTCAGGTTCAGCAATGGCTAAAAGAAGTGAAGATCAATGCTGAACTTACGGCGCGCGGCAAACACCTTTGGAGCATCTACGAAAAGATGGTGCAAAAGGGCCGCGAGTTCGACGATATCTACGACTTGCTGGCGATTCGAATTGTCGTGCAGTCAGAAAAAGATTGCTACACGGTGCTTGGCGCCATTCACGGACATTGGAAGCCAATAGTTGGTCGATTCAAAGATTACATCGCAATGCCAAAATTCAATTTGTATCAATCTCTGCATACGACCGTCGTCGGACCTGGTGGCAAACCAATTGAGGTGCAGATTCGCACGCAAGAAATGCATCAGCGGGCAGAGTGGGGCGTTGCTTCACACTGGGCCTACAAAGACACTGTTACCGAAGGCGACATTGACTGGCTCAATCGCATAATTGATTGGCAAGGTGAGGTTTCAGACCCAAGTCAATTCTTGGAGATCTTAAAAACAGATCTTGAACAAGACGAGTTGTTCGTGTTTACGCCCAAGGGCCGCGTGATAACGCTGCCGGTCTTGTCGACGCCAGTCGATTTCGCATATGCGGTTCACACAGAAGTGGGGCATAGTTGCATGGGTGCCCGCGTGAACGGTCGTCTGGTGCCGCTTGATTACAAACTTGCATCGGGTGACACTTGCGAAATTCTTGTTTCTCAAGGCGAGACAAGCGAACCCACCGAAGATTGGCTTGAGTTTGTTGTTTCGCCAAAGGCGCGAAGCAAGATCAAACAATGGTTGACTCGCGAGCGTCTTGAAGACTTGGTCGAAAATGGACGAGACGAACTTGTCGAGCGTCTTCGTCAAGCAGGTTTGCCCGCACAGAAGATTCTTTCGTCGCAGGTTTTGCAAGACGAAGTTGCTCTGCTCAGTTTTGAGAGCGTGAATGAGTTTTTTGCTGCAATCGGTGACCAACGAGTTGACGCTGTGGCGACGGTCGAACGCATGTCAAAACGCATGCGCGATGGCCTACAGCCAGATCAACTGTCAATGTCATCAGTTGGCGGCAATGTTTCGAGTGTTAACCAAAAAAATGGTGTGCACATTGAAGGCATGCCTGATGTGCTGGTTCGTCTATCTCGTTGCTGCACACCAGTACCGCCCGATGAAGTGACGGGTTTTGTGACCAAAGGTCGCGGTGTGACAGTGCACCGTGCCGACTGCGCAAACGCCACGGCCCTTGCCGAAGATTCAGCGCGAGTAGTCGATGTTGAGTGGTCGTCTGATGGGTCAAGCACAATGTTTATTGC
>JANRBC010000004.1 GCA_030727685.1 Ilumatobacteraceae bacterium | reverse complement strand
TTGCCCAGTCATCAACAAGCTTTGTTTTTTCTTCTGGCGAGCCGACAACAGAAAGCGCCAAGAGTTTGTCTGGTCGCAGACTCTCGGCATATTTCACGGCTTGCAGAACGCCTTTGTTAACTGAGCCAACCAGAACGAGAACTGTGTGCGTGCGGCGCGGTGCGACATAGCCCTCTTCGATTCGCAAAAATGATCGCACTCGTGAGTAGTGACGATTGACAGCCAAGAAAATCGCCATCATTACCGGAATTACCACAGCCGGAATCCACGCGCCTTCGGTGAACTTAGTTACCATAATCACACTCACCACTAAAAAGGTTGTCGATGCACCGACGCCAGAAAAAAACGCTCGCACTTGCCACCCTGGTTTTTTATGCTTGCGATGATGCATCAGCATGCCGAACTGGCTGAGTGTGAAACCAGTGAACACACCAACTGCATACAGAGGTATCAATGCACCGACTATGCCACCGAATGCAATCACTAGCGCGCTTGAAGCTACGCCAAGAAAGATGATTCCGTTCGAGAAGACGAGTCTGTCGCCACGATTCATCAATTGTCTCGGCATGAAGTTGTCTTTGGCGATGAAAGATGACAATCTCGGAAAGTCTGCATACGCGGTGTTTGCTGCCAAAATCAAAATGCCGATCGTCGCAAACTGAAAGATGTAGAACAAAATATTTTTGCCACCGTAAACTTGTTCGGCCATTTGCGCCAGAACAGTTACTTTGATCTCGCCGTCATCGTCTTTGATCGGTTGAATCTTCTGAGCAAGCATGCTCAACCCCAACATTGAAGTGCCAAGAATTACGGCCATCCATATCAAAGTTTTTGCGGCATTCTTCGGTTCGGGCTTTTCGAATGCCGGCACACCGTCGGCAACTGCCTCGACACCCGTTAGGGCTACCGCGCCAGACGAAAACGCTTTAAGAAAGAAAAAGAGGGTCAATGCTTTTTGGCCTGATAACAGCTCTTGGGCATATGCATCAGAGTTCTCGATTGGTCCGAGGTCTTGAAAATAAACCCGATACAGACCGACAACAATCAATGCAGCAAGACTCAAAATATATAAGTAGGTCGGAGGCGCAAAGAGAGCGCCAGATTCTTTAATGCCACGCAAGTTTGCAAGTGTGACGATGGCTATGAAGCCAACACAAAGTTCAACTCGGTATGGCGCCAAGTTTTGAAATGCCGAAACGATCGCGGCGACACCTGCACTTATTGATACGGCGACTGTCAAGGTGTATCCAACAAGCATCGACGCTCCTGCTACAAGCGAAGGTGTGCGGCCGAGATTTTCGCGCGATACCACGTAACTGCCGCCACCTTTCGGGTAGGCATACATAGTTTGTCGATAACTATTGACAACAACTGCCAGCAGCAAAATCACAAGTATTGAAACCGGCACCAAATAGTCGAACGCTGTCATACCAATAGCCGCTATCGACAAAAATACGATCAGGACTTGTTCAGTTGCATATGCAGTGCTCGAAATCGCATCGCTTGCAAAGACCGGCAGCGCAACCTTTTTTGAAAGTCGGTGATGTGCGTCTTCAGAACTAGCAATTGGCTTGCCAATGAAGAAACGCTTAAGTGCAGACGGAGAAATCACCATTTCGGTCTTCTATCCTCGCACAACTGCCAGTATTTGACGCAGTCATTGACGTAGGCTGAAACCCGTGCATGTAGTGATTGTCGGTTGTGGGCGAGTTGGTTCGACTCTCGCGTTAAGCCTTATTTCTTCAGGTCATAGCGTCGCGGTTGTTGACCGCAAGTCAGATGCGTTCTTTCGCCTTCGCGACAATTTCGCTGGTCAAACAATCACCGGCATTGGTTTCGATCGCGATGTTCTCGAGCAGGCTGGCATCAAAAAGGCAAGCGCAGTTGCTGCTGTTACTAATGGTGATAACTCGAATATTTTGGTCGCTCGTGTTGCTCGAGAAAGTTTTGGTATAGAAAACGTTGTAGCTCGAATTTCAGACCCGAAGCGCGCCGAAATCTATGAGCGTCTTGGCATCGCGACTGTCGCCACGGTGAAAT
>JANRBC010000003.1 GCA_030727685.1 Ilumatobacteraceae bacterium | reverse complement strand
ATCTGTGAGCGCGACAACTGCGTCGTGAATTGCTGACATCCATGGGTCGAGTTTTTCTTCGAGGCCGCCAGGAAGAAAGCCGACATCGGCACGACCGACTGGTACGAGGGGTCGGTAAACAGCCAAGCGCTCGTAGCGATGTTGTTCGACTACTTGTTCGAGACCTGCGGCAATCGCCAGCACTGTCTTTCCGGTGCCTGCGCGACCGTCAAGTGCTACGACTGTGATTTGTGGGTCGAGCAAAAGTTCGAGTGCGAATCGTTGTTCTTTGTTGCGAGCGCGCAAACCCCAAGCCTCGGGGGCGTTTTGCTGCATTAAACGCAACTCGTTGTCGTGGCAACGGGTGAGTGCTGACTGCGAACCACAACGCAAGATCGCAAAATTGTTCTCGTAGAGACCAGCCGCGCCATCAACATCAGATTTTTCGACGCCCTCAGACTTGTAGAGACTGTCGATGACTTCGACAGACGCGTCAAAGGTCGACCAACCCATCGGCTTTTCGGATCGGCCACCATTCACGGGGCGATGTTCAAGTGCAGTCAGACCCATGTGGGCGGCTTTAATGCGCAACGCAGCGTCGTTTGAGACGATGCAGGTCGGTGAAACTGTTGCCTGGCCCAAAGCTGCACCGATTATGCGATTGTCTGGCACCTCGGGGTCGAGCCCGTGCTCAATAAGTAGATGTTTTTGGATGCCGTTTACCTCGATTTGAATTGTCGACCCTGGCTCGGTGCCGATGATTGGTGTCGGCTCTTTGAGCGAGCCACCTGCTTTGCGACGCAAGTCTTCGATCGCACGAAGTGCGCTGCGTGCTGCTCGGCCAACATCGTCCATTCGTGTTTTTAAACCGTCAAGTTCTTCGATCACTGTTAGCGGAATAACAATTGCGCAGTTTGGAAAACTAGTCAGACAATTTGGGTCGGCGATCAAAACAGAAGTGTCGAGCACGACACGCGAACCGACTGGCGTTGCAAACAGGTCGGCAAACTGCTCGTTGGTTTTTTCAGAAATTGATTTTGAAGTGGACAACGAAATTAAGTGTTGCTTCTGCGTCTTGGGCGATGGTGGATGGGATGAGCCAAAAGTGCTCTTGAGAGGGCGAATTTACGGGATTTTTAAAAATTTATTTAAAATTTCTTTTTGGGCTCGAGAAATTATCTGGATGGGCGAATTTTTTGGCGGGGAAAAGTCACCGTCGTGATTTGAGTTGCAATCTCGTCGCAAGGTTTATCCACAAGGTGTTTTTTAATTCTGAAGTGCAAATTTTGGTTCAGGTGACGCCTGCAAACCCATATGTCATAAGGGTTTGACGAGTCACTGAGATTTTATGGTTGTTGGTTGCGACACATTCGGCGACGTCAGAGTTCGACTGAAAAAATCGTCTGGCGTGATTATTTTTTCGAAAATTTTGCGCTCAATTGAAATTTTGGATCGGGTGACGCGAAAGGTTCGAAATCGCGTCAGGTGCTTGCAATTTGTTTTCAAACCTACTCAAATAGATGTTCAACGGTAATCCGTAACCGAAGAAAGCAAGGTAATAGAAATGACTAAAGCAGAATTGATTGACGCAGTGTCACAGAAAGCAGGAGTGTCGAAGGCAGATGCCGAACGCACGATTGCAGAATTCTTTGACCTCGTTGTCTCATCCGCTATGAAAGGCGACAAGGTTGCTTGGCCGGGCTTCGGCTCGTTCAGCACCTCGAAGCGAAAGGCTCGCATCGGCAGGAATCCTCAAACTGGGGCTCCCGTGCAGGTGAAAGCATCAACCGCGATGAAGTTCAGCTCGAGTTCAACACTCAAAGCTGCTCTGAATCCAAACCGCTAGACAAGTAATAACAAACAACAAGGAGAAATAAAATGGCAGCAAAAAAGCGCAAGAAGGCCAAGAAGGCCGCTAAGAAGGCACCTGCAAAGAAGCGTCGTAAGGCTAAGAAGAAGAAGAAATAAGGCCTTAAGCCACTTCAAGCAAGTTGGTTCGGAATACCGTAAGAAGAGGGGCTTCGGCCCCTCTTCTTTCTTTTATACCGTTATTTTGAAGCGCGA
>JANRBC010000002.1 GCA_030727685.1 Ilumatobacteraceae bacterium | reverse complement strand
AGTTGGTTGTGCACTGCGGCTTCAACAAGTTGCTCAGGATGCGAAGCCCCATATAGAAATGAAAAATTCGACCGACAATGCAATTCTGCGTAGTCACCCATTTGGCTAAGCGTAGCGAACATATGTTCGCTCGCGTTATAGAAAAGTTGTTAGAAGCCCTGTATTACAACGATTTATCGACAATTTGCTGAGCGACGCGAATTGCACCGCGAGCCCCATCTTCAGAAACGCGCAATGCATCAACAAAGTTAAACCACTTCACTTGTTGGCTTTCGCCTGCTGCCGGAGCAAAGACTTCGTTCGTTGCCCAAAGCAAAAATCGCACATCAAGATGCGTGTGACCGCGTGGACCTGGGTGCACATCAAGATGAATAAATCTCGGAGAGGTTTTTCCTGCGCCAAAATGTTGCAGATCAAGCCCAGTTTCTTCTCGCGCTTCACGCAGTGCTGCATCGTGAATTGACTCGCCCAAATCGATGTGCCCCCCGGGTTGCAGCCACATATTTAGTCGCTTGTGCAGATGCAAGACGACACCAGGTTTGCCAACGACGATCGCCGAAGCAGTGACATGAGTTGGGTCGCTATGTTCGTCGAATGGGGCGACAAGACTTGGCGCCAGTTCGCAAAAAGTTTTGATCGACTCGCGCTCGCGATCATCAATCGGCTCGTGGCTTGCTAGTTGTAGGCAAAAACTTTTGACAAACTCAAGACCAGAATCAGAAATCACTAGCTGAACGATACTTGCTTGTTTGATTATCTAAATAACCGACTAGCCGTAAATTGCTGCGATGCTCCATTCGCCATGCTCAAGTGTGACCAACAGTGCTTGTACTTGTTGTGAACCATCTGGCAGAAGTTTTTCGATTACAACTTGAAGACGAACTAGGCGTCTGCTGCGAGCGGTGTCCCACCACTTTTCTTCTATTGGCCATGGGCCAGCCCAAGAAATAACTTTGTAACTTTGTTGGTTGATTATTAACTGCTCTGGCTCGGCGCTTAACTCATGGCGCGCACTGACACGAAGAAGGTTTTTATCTTTATCAACAACCTGCACTAACAGCGGTTCAGAATAAACGACACTCGGTGACGGGGTCGGCAACGAACCTCGCCACTTTGGCTTTTCGGTTGATGCAGCCAACTCGTTTTGTCTGGGTTGAAAATGCGATGCAGAAACAAGTTGAAAATTGTCTTGTAAATCTCGACCACCCTGCCACTTGACAAGTTGAACGGCAGTTGAGCCGAGCAATTCGGTTAATCGACCAATTGCACGACTGGCTGTCTCATCAACTTGGGTGACACCGCCCCACAATTTAAGTTGACGCGCCGTATCTGTGCGCACTTCGTCGGCGATCAACTGCACGCGAACCAACGGGCTTTTATGCGACCAACTTTCGATTTGCCATTTAGCGCTTTCGGTTATTGCTCGAGCGGTCAAACCTTGAGGTCGATACCACAAGCGTTCTGAATGTGCGCCTGTCTCTGATTCGAATTTCAGAATTAAACGAACACAAATTGCACCCCGTTTAACGAAGTAATCGCTGAACTCTTCGGCCATTGCTTGAATATTGTTGAGCAAGGTTTGCTGATCGATAACTGGCTCTTCAAATGCCCGAGAACAAAGATGTTCTGGAGGTGGTGCAACTGCTGCCAATGGATGTTGTTCGTCGCCACGCGCGAGTCGATGCAACTCGACGCCTAATTCGCCGAATCGTCCGGCCAATACAGACTCACTAATTTTCGACACATCTTGCAAGGTGTTTAACCCGAGGCGCTCGAGCAATGAGACTGTCTCGCTGCTGATGTTGGCAAACTCGCTTAAAACTCTGACAGATTTTTGTGCCAGCCAAACTTTTGTCTTTTCTGGCTCAACGATGAACGGGGCTTTGGTCTTGTTTTGTGCCGAGATGTGAGCGGCGATGTGGGCCGCCAGACGACTGTCGGCAACCCCAACCCCAAATTGCGAATCAGCAACTATTGAAGTGCGCAAAGCCTGGACGATTTTATTAGCCATCGGTTCGTCGCCACCGAAATATCGAGACGGACCACGCGTAGCAAAAACAATCAC
>JANRBC010000001.1 GCA_030727685.1 Ilumatobacteraceae bacterium | reverse complement strand
ACCGCGCAACTAAATTTCTTAGCTAACTTGCTAAAAGCGCAAGTACGGTGCTTGCCGCAAGTTTGCGATCATCGACAATTTTTCTATTGCTAAGAATGCCACCAAGCATCACCGTAGTCACTGTTTCGATTGCGATCTGCAACTGTCGAATATGGCGCGGTGGCGGAAAGTATTCGTCTTCTTGAGCAATCTTGATCTCCTCGACGCCTAGAGAAGGTGCTAACTGATCAATAATTTGGGTCACTAGCTCTTCGGGTGCTGAGGCACCAGCAGTGATGCCAACTACGCCTGTCAGCGACTTTGGTAATTCAGAGACGTCATTGACCCGATAGACGTTTTCGCACCCGACTTCACGAGCCAACTTCTCAAGTGCTCGCGTGTTTGATGAATTATCAGAGCCAATCACAACTATCGCATCACACCGTTCTGCGATTTTCATTAAAGCACCCTGTCGATTTGTTGTTGCAAAACACAAATCGCTTTTTCCCGGCGACCAAACCTCTGGAAATTTGACCTTCACTGCTTCAGCGACATCCTTCCAATCGCGATGTGAAAGAGTCGTTTGCGCCAAAATCGCAACGGGCTCGTCAAATCTTGGTAGAGCGTCGACCTCTGCAAGTGTTTCGACACGTGTGATCGAATCTGGTGCGACCGCCATTGTGCCCACAGCCTCTTCATGTCCTTCGTGGCCGATGTAGACAATGTGAAAACCTTTTGATGCGCGCGTCTTGACTTCGTGATGCACTTTGGTTACCAGTGGGCACACTGAGTCGACGACGTAGCTTCCTTTAGAGATTGCCTGTTGCACAACTTGAGGGGCAGAACCGTGAGCCGAGAGCATTATTGGCTTGCCTAGAGGTATCTCACTGAGATCATCGACGAAAATAACGCCTAGCTTCTTGAAGCGATCGACCACGATTTTGTTATGAACGATCTCGTGGTAGCAATAAACGGGTGCATCAAATGTGCGTACCATCCACGCAAGAGCCTTAATTGCCATTTCGACACCTGCACAAAAACCGCGAGGTGATGCGAGAATAATTTTTTCGATCTTATTCACCGCTTCGAAGATTACCTTGAAGGGGCAAAGGTAAACTGATAAGTGTGACACCGGACCTTGCAACTGTTGTCATCATTGGTCGCCCGAACGTAGGCAAGAGCACATTGTTCAATCGATTTATGGGTTCTCAGGTGGCAATCGTGCAAGACCAACCAGGCGTTACGCGCGATCGCTTTGAGCGGCAAGTTGAGTGGCAAGGTCGCCATTTCAATGTCGTTGACACTGGTGGCTGGATGCCAGGTGGCTCAGAACTCGACAGCAAAGTGAGCCGTCAGGTTGAAGCGGCCGTAAAAGAGGCCGATCTCGTCTTGTTTGTGGTTGATTCGACCGCGGGTGTACTCGATGATGATCAAGCGATTGCCAAATGGTTACGTACAAGTGGCAAAGAAGTTCTTGTCGTTTCAAACAAAGTAGATACCGACAAACGTGAATTTGATAAGTGGGAGTTTCTCTCTTTGGGTCTCGGCGATCCGTACCCGGTTTCTGCACTACACGGCCGCAAGGCGGGCGACGTACTTGATGAAATATTGGCGCGCCTACCGCGTCGTGAAGGTGACGACCAAGAAGTCATCAAGCCCGATCGCAACGACGCCAACCGCACACCAGGCATTCCGCGCGTGTCAATCGTTGGTCGACCCAATGTTGGCAAGAGCACTCTTTTCAACCGACTTGTCGGCCAAGACCGCTCGGTTGTGCACGACATGCCTGGTACGACTCGCGATTCGATCGATACGGTCGTGCAGACTCCAGACGGTCCGATCACATTTGTTGACACTGCTGGTATGCGTCGTCGCAGTCGAGTAGACGAATCAACAGAGTATTATTCGTTTGTTCGTGCGCTTCGCGCCGTTGATGAGTCAGATATTGCGCTATTGGTCATCGATGCAACTGAAGGCATCACCAGTCAAGATCAAAGACTTGCCGAACGTATAGATGCATCGGGTAGCCCCGTGGTTGTCGTGCTCAACAAGTGGGAAATTCTCAATGCAGATCAGCGAGATGAGATTGATAT